>JACOZS010000006.1 GCA_016181215.1 Candidatus Woesearchaeota archaeon | reverse complement strand
AAAGATCTTAACTATAGACCAATCAGTCTAAATAACACGCTAAAAGAAATACTTAAAGATTAAATCCTATCAAAAGGGTAGCTTCCCCCTCATTTAATTTAATATTAAATTTCTCAACTAGAATTTTATGCACTTTGTCGCTTGGGCTTGAGCTCACTACATCTTTCGCCCTTACCTCTGGAAATGAAACTGCAGGAAATACTGCTTGTCCGTTATTCTCTTCAACAATCTTCCCTGTTGGCTCTCTAAAAGTAGAATCATGTGTTAGTAAAATAGTATATCTCCTGTTCAAACAATCTCTTACCCCTAGATTATTAATGTCCTCTGCGTCCCTGATTAGATTCTTGTCTTCTTCCCTAATTACTTTGAAGTTTCTTAATCCTTTTACCTTATGCAGATCTATTAATACGTCTGATAGTTTCATATATTAATTTCAGAAAAAACATGTTTAAAAAACATTCTGTTTATATCTTATGTGAAAATTTACTAAAGTTATTTAAATCTTTCTTCTTTCACTATAATCATGTTAACAATAAAACAAAAAGGATGTGCCAGCGCTTATTACTTATCTAAAAAATTTGAAAACGTATTTGTTTTTGAAAAACACGAAGGCCCAGGCAGGGAAACATCAGAACGTAACTCTGGAATAATTCATACAGGAATCTATTACAAAAGCGGTTCCCTTAAGGCCCGGCTTTGCGTCAGAGGCAATCCATTGTTATATCAATTCTGCTCAAGGAATAAAGTCCCAAACAGAAAAACAGGCAAGTTAATTGTAGCTTCGTCTCATGATGAAATATCGGGTTTAGTGGATTTAAAACTCCGGGGAGAGCGTAACGGCGTTGAAGGATTGGAGATAATTAGTAAGGTAGAACTACACCAAAAAGAGCCAAATTGTAAAGGCGTTGCTGCTTTATATTCTCCTAATACTGGCGTGTTGGATCAAACTGCCCTTGTTAGAACAATGGAATGTCTTGCTAAAGAAAATGGATCAGAATTCTTATACAATACTAGAGTAAATGGTATACAAGTTAAAGGAGAAAATGTGTTTGTTAATACAAACCACGAAAGAAATTTAGAGGCCCGCGTTCTGATAAACTGTGCTGGCTTATATGCTGATGAAATAGCAAAAATGCTTGGTAATAATAAATGGCAGATACATCCATGCAGAGGCGAATATTATAAAGTATCACAAAAAAAATCCGGTCTGGTTACCAGATCAATATATCCTCTGCCTAAAAATCACGGGCTTGGAGTTCATGTGACAAAAACCACCCACGACGAATTGTTGCTTGGACCAAATGTCGTCTTCGTTAATGAAAAGGACGACTATGAAAGAACTCATTGGGTTCCTAAAGGAGAATTTTTCAATCAGGCATCAAGAATAATAAGAGGCCTATCTTTAGAAGATTTATCTCAAGCTTACTCAGGAATAAGACCAAAATTAAATGGAAAAAATGTAGTAGAACAATCTGATTTTATCTTGGAATTCGATGAATTGCACTCAAACGCAGTAATAATTCATTTTGTGGGTTGGGAATCTCCAGGATTAACCTGCTGTATTCCGGCAGCACAATACCTAGTTGAAATGCTGGAAAGAAGATTAGGTTAAACCTCGACAAAGATTTCTTCTCCTTCAATCTTGACTTTGAAAATTTCTATCTTTGCTTGCGGAAAAACAGGACTTGTCCCGGTTTCAACATCAAATTGCCATCCATGCCATGGACAGCTGACTACATTTTGATTCAAACTTCCCTGCTCTAACGGGCCGCCTCTATGAGGACATACAGCATTCACAGCATAAAATTCATTGTTAACATTCCAAACAGCTATCATCTTGCCATCTATGTTAACTAACTTGTTAGAACCCGTCGATATCTCGTTTCTCTTACATATCTTAACTAACTTTCCCATAAATATCCCCATGATCACATACTAAAACTGTGTCCGCATCCGCAGCCTGAAGTTACCTTTGGATTGCTCACTTTAAATCCAGCATCTTGCAATGAATCAGCAAAATCAAGCATGCTGCCTTCTACTACGGTTAAAGCCTCTTTATCTATTATTACCCTAGCCCCATCTTCAAACAATTCAACATCATTATCTTTCGGTTTTGAAACTTCAAAAGCATATTGCATCCCAGAACATCCGCCAGAAATTATCTTTAACCTTAAACCATAACCTTCCATTCCATTTGTAAATTCTTTTATCTTTTTAACTGCCTTAGGTGTTATCTTCAAGGTCTGTTTGCCGTCATTAGGTATTGCTGCTTCATTTAATTTTTTTATTACCTCATTAACTTGATCATCTCTCATTCCATGACTTTTAAATCCCTGCTCTAATGTTTCATCATACGCAACATGACATCCAACACAATGAACTCCAGTCTGTTGTAATGTCTCAATAACGCTTGGGTATTTCTTTATTACACCCCCTATAGTCATATCCTTTGTAATTAGATTTTCCATAGTAATAAGTAGTAATTTTCTTTTATAAACATTGCTATTCTAAAAAGTTTACTTTCTTTTCGGTAACAAATAATTAATAGAAAGCTTCAAGTTCTCGCAAAAACTTGGGGGGGTTGATTTTTAGTGCAACGATGCCGAAGGCAAAAAATCAGAGTTTGAGAGCCCGAGCTTATTATCAAATTCTGCGAAGCAGGCAATATTTTAGGGGTGCCCGCCAGTTTTTATGCTTTCTTTGCTATGTGCCAGAGTAAATTGAAGTAACTTCTGAAACTATCCGAATATTCCTTGCTTTTGACAACAAATGCAATTGGTTTTTCCGTCCATACTATTGTTGCAGTTTTATATCCATAAATGTTTACTGCTGCGGGAGTGATGTATGATTTGGGCAGAACTTTCACAGTTCATATGCGAAAGTTCTCCTTAATTTAGCGTATAGGCTTATTACTACCATTTTACTTAAGTTCATAATCAAGTTTTTCGCATCCATCATCCAGTTACAAATAATCCAAATAACTGCAAAGATTTATTATTTCTCCCAGATATAAATCCTAAAAACCCTTGAGTTCTCATCACCTATAAACGAACTGTCAGCAAACACAGATTTCGAAATTGGCAACTCACCATCAAAGCAACTTACAGAAGTCTTGCATATCTCGCATTCATAATCATAATTATTCGGTACAGAATTATCAATAAATCTGTTAATATCTGCCCTGCATCCATAACTGATCTTGCAGCTTCCAATATCAGAAGCTAGAGTACAATCTCTAAAAGTAGCATTATAAGAGACTTCTTTCAATACAAACTGCTGCAATTCCTCTATATTCCTAGGAACTTTGCCTTTTTCGCTCATGCTTCTGGGAGTAAGATAAAATATCAGTCCAAGTATCAAAACTATTGCTATAATCGCTTCCAGTATTCTCAAAAATCCCTTCTTGTTCACCATGCCCTCAAGCCAACTACAGAATTTGCCCTGTCTCCATTTTGTTCCAGTATCCACGTCCTTAATTCCTTGACAAAAACATTATCCTGCTGCCCGGGTTCAGGTCCATCATCAAACACCTTATCATTATCCAGATAAATCGCAAAATCTTTGCTCTCGGGGTACTTCCACTCTTTTTTAACGTCTTTATACTTTAATCTGTCTAATCTTTCTTTAGCAACCCCTTCAAAAGTTTCAGTGCTTCCTAATTCAGCATCGCATTTTTCTTCATCTTCTATGTTGCAGTTTGCAATCAAAACAGTTTCTTCCTGTGTTGCACTCTCTGAAGAAGGATAATAATAAACAATTATTGGTCCGTCATCAGTTTCGCATATCCCTATTTTGCACCGAATGTAAATCTTTTTCTCCCCAAAATCATATTCTAAAGGTCCGGAGTACGGATCTGGCTCTATCTTGCTAAATCTCCAGCCCGATGGAGCATTAACAGAAACATATCTGTCCTCATCCACCCTGGGGGGAACCTCTAAAGCTTTAATAAACAAAGGAGTTTTCTTAACATGCCATATAAAATAATCTTTAAAATTTGTTTCAACCATGCTCATTAAAGCCCCCTGTTCATATGCTGGTTTGACTCCTGGTCTTAGCAATATAAAAAAGAAAACTAAAGCAACTAAAAAAAGTCCCATGCTTATTGCCCATTCAACATGTGTTATGCCTCTTTTCATATTCCACCTTTAGCCGTAGTTATAATCAAGGCTGATAAAGTCATTAGTATCAGGCTATGCAGCAATCCGCTTTTGATTGTCCCTTCTGAAAAATATCAGTCAATTGTGGGAATAACCACAACTGCAAAGCCAGCATGATAGCAATGAAAACAAAATAAACAATATAACCCTGGACTATTTGTGAATAAACGCTTGCTCTTCTTTCCTGTTTCATTTTTTTAATGTCTATCAGGGAACCTGCCACGCTCACCAGCACATCACCTATATCCCCTCCGGATTTTTCAGCCTCTATGATAATAGTCACTGCTCTCTTGATTATATCATTCCTCGTATCTTTAGCAAAAGTAACAAAGGCCTCGGGAACAGGAACCCCCCATTCCATCTGATATGCCAGTTTTTTTATGTAGGGGTTCAGTGCCCCATAATCCTTTGTGCTTACCTGCGATATAGCTTTAGGCACGGGTATTCCTGATCTGACATTCTCAACAAGGTTCCTGACGAATTCCAAAAATTTCAGTTCAATCTCTTTTTGTCTTTTGATTTCTTTGGTATAATCCATCCAGAACTGCAGCCATCCAATAGAGATTGCAATCACAATTCCGGGATAAAACCATCTTTCCCCCCAGAATAAAAAATAATCTACAGTCAGCAGTATTACTGACAAAATAATTCCAACAAAATATATTTTTTTAAATTTTAGTATCATTTTACTCCGGTTGTATTATATTCAAAAATAATATGAACCCCATGTTCAATAAAGGAATTACCCCATAAGTTCCGATTGTTGCCAAGGTCCTTACATCAAAACCGCCTATCTGCCCACCTAAAATATTAATTATAGCTAATGTTACTATAAATAACAACGGGGCTGCTATTAAAACCCCAGTATAAATATCAGAATACGTGCTTAAAGTTTCCACATATTTTCTCCTCTCTAATTTATAAGTATTTAAAGCATCATCTGCTTTGCCCTTCAAATAAGATTTCAGATCTCCTCCGCTCTCTATCGTGGCTACAATCCCATTTAATAATTCCTTGAATTCCTTGCTTGGTGTTGTCTGGCTTACTGTTCTAAGTGCGTTGCTTAAACTATAACCGAATAAATTAACATAATTAACTATCTTCTTAATCTCATCTCTCAGACTCCTGTATTCATCAGTGTTCAAAATCAAAGTAAACATGGCCATCGGATGCGCGCCAGAACCAGCTACAGCAGCCATATGCACAATCACAAAGGGCAGGTCGTTCTTCATTTCTCTCCTTCTTGATCCGGCTATCATGCTTGGATAAATATAATACAACGTTGATGCTGCTGCAAATACGAGAATCGTAAAAACAAGCAGTCTTACTATCATTACTTGTATCGGGCTCCCAAAAACCAAACCGTATGTTAAAAACAGTATAAATGTAAGTATGGAAGCTAAAAAACTGCTGAACAGCATCATGCTGACATACGTTTTGCTAAGAACCTTAACCCCGGAAAGAATCAACGAATCCTTAAGCCCATCAAAAAACTTCGGATATTTTCCAAATAATCTTACAGTCAAATTCTCAAAGAAAAAATTGCTTATTCTGCCATACCTGCTGGAACTATATACCGTATATTCCGCTAATATCTTTCTTTTTTTCTTCTCTCTTTTAAAGATTCTTTTAACATCATCTTCATTTAGATTCAACTCCTGCAGATATTTCTTCTTTGTTTTTTTCGTCAGCATAATTACACGATTCCAAAGTATCTCAATACTCCCAAAGGTTGTTTGTAATAAGCACTTATTATATCTTGAACCTGTTTGAAGTCAAATATTCCTCTTCTTGTCATCTCTTGAAGCAGTCTTGTTCTTAGTTTGAATTCTTTTTCTATTTGTTCTTTAGTCCATCCTCTTAGTTTTGATATTCTGTCAAATATTCTCTGGCTTCCTCTGCCGGAATAACTATCCTTGATAGGATCCCATGCAAATACCTGATGCGTGTTTGCCCTGTCATGCGTAACTCTTAAAACTTCAGAAACCTCCCTGACTCTCCTGACATACTTGTCTCCAAGTTTAGCCTGAGTCATTACTAGAACTACATCTAGTATCTCGACAAGCGCAGGACTTAAGCTTATTGGAGGCGTTTCTAATCTCCTAACAACAGTATCTACATTCTCCGCATGCATCGTGCTCATTGTACTATGTCCGCTCGCAGCTCCTTGAAATAATACAAACGCTTCCTGTCCTCTTATTT
>JACOZS010000005.1 GCA_016181215.1 Candidatus Woesearchaeota archaeon | reverse complement strand
GTTCAAGAATGAAATTCGCGAATACTTATTTAGCAAAAAACTTTATTGAAACTTCATTGTATAAAAGAATCCTGGCGCTAACTGCTTCTCCTGGAGGAACAAAAACTAAAATACAAGAAATCTGTTCTAACCTATTTATAGACAACGTAGAAATTAGAACAGAAACTGACCAAGATGTCTTACCTTATGTCCAAGAAAAAAATGTTCAGTGGATTCAAGTTGGGTTATCAGAAGAATATCAAAGGATAATTGAGTTACTGAAAGACGATTACAATGAAAAACTAAAACGTATAAAATCTTACGGATTCTCAAAACCAATTTCTCTAATAAACAGACGCGATTTACTCCAATTACAAATTAGATTCCAAAAAGAAATCCAACAAAAAAAACTTTCTGCTTTTCAAAAAATATCCACGGTAGCCCAAGGATTAAAACTCAGTTATATGATAGAACTCATGGAAACCCAAGGCCTCTATACAACTAGAAAGTACATAGACAAGTTAAAAAAGGAATCTAGCAAAGCCTCACGTATAATAACAAGTAGCAATAATTTCTTGCTCGCGATCTCTATTCTAGATAACTTAACTAAAGAACATCCAAAAATCCAGAGACTAAAGGAGATAATTTCAGAAGAAATAAAACAAAATCCAAAAACTAAGATAATCGTATTTGCTAATTATCGTGATACCGTTTCTAATATTGTTGATGAACTAAAGAAAATGGAGATTGATGCAGCCAAATTAATCGGACAAAAATCCGGATTAACCCAAAAGGAACAAATTAGGATTGTAAGAGAGTTTGGAGAAGGAAATTATAAGGTGTTAGTAGGTACGCAAATTTTAGAGGAGGGGATTGATGTGCCAGGAGGAGCAAATATGGCCGTCTTCTATGATTCGGTACCAAGCGATATTAGAAAGATTCAAAGAGCGGGAAGGGTAGGAAGATTAAAAACCGGTAAAATAATATTTTTAATTACTAAAAATACGCGAGATGAAGCCTATTTTTGGGCGGGTCACCACAAAGAAAAAAGAATGAAAAGAATGTTATATGCGCTAAGTGGGGGAGAGGTGCAAAAGTTATTAGAAAACTAGATAAACCATTTATGCCGAATCTGACTAGAATCATCAATTTTATTAATTTTATTTTTGTTCTTCAACCCATTTAAGTGTTTATTAGTATTCCTATACTTAATGTTTAGGTTACTCGCTATTTGGTTCGTAGTCAAGTAATTTCTTTTTTTTAATAATTCTATAATTCTATTCTTATTAAAACTCGGAATATGACTATCTTCTAATTTAATCAACCCATTTTTCAATCTAAGGTTGCGATAAGGGTGATAGTTGAAAATATTTAAATCGTAAAATTTCTTAATATTGTAATATCCACATGCGTCTAAATCTCCAGATTTATTATTTTCATGGATCATAATATCGAATTTCGATAAAATATTTTTAATCAGAATACGTTCGCCCTTCCTTGTCGAGGTATAACTTATCATGTTTACAGATCCAGATTTTGCTAGACCAACGGATCCATCGCCCGCATAAGTACCCTGTAAAAACCAGACTAGTTCTTCATTAGAAAGTCCTCTTATGATTTTTGGAATAAGTTTTAACAAATTATGGATTAATAATTCGAATAATCGGTAATTTATCTCCAGGTGCAGGGTCCCATATGGTTCAACTTCTGCATATCCACTAGCTTTTTTAGTTCTTATGTTAGTTATATTCTTTTTATTTAGATTGGTATTTTTAATCCAAAAAGTTTTCACTTCTTTAAAGGATTTATCAGATCTTTCATGTAACTGAATCCATGCCCTAAGATCTTTTCTAGTAAAATTAAATAATTTAAAGAATTTGATGCCTTGGTTTATTATCGCAGGCACACTATTAGTTATTTTAGGGTGCCTATTCCTAGAACCCTCCGCCAAATAGATTCCCAAACCAACTAAAAACTCTTGGTTTAGATGTATATACCTTGGAAAAATTAGGCGTCTTAAGGAATTCGAGTGTTTGTATTCATAAAAGACCAATACATTCTTATTTTTTAAGATAAACTTTAAGGGAGTATTATATTGAAGTTTGGGAAAAATTAAGGGTAAATTTAAGTACTTTTGATTACCTTTCTTAAGCATTAATTTATCTCCAAAATACCCCCTTTCTACTGGATCTTTAATCATTTTCCGTCGATGATAATAAGGATTTTATATTTATAAGGCTTTGCCACACGATTCTAATTACCCTTAGAAATGTTTATAATTCGATATGGTCTACTCTAACCTAAAATGGCAAAAATAATTATAGATTATCGTGAAAAAAACTCAGGAATAGTTGAAGAACTGGAGTCAAAACATGTTAATTACGAAGTACGAGAGTTAAAAATAGCAGATTACGCCATCCAGTCTAAAGCAAGAGACGGATCCTTAATAAGGGTTGGGTGCGAACGCAAAACCCAGTCAGATTTTATAAATTCCATTATAGACAAAAGGATACTTAGTCAGCTTATAGTATTAAAAGAGAACTTTGATATTCCTCTACTGATTATAGAAGGTTCTGAAAATATTTATGAACTCAGAAACTTCCATCCAAATGCTATTCGCGGCATGCTCGCTTCCATAGCAATCGATTTCAGAATTCCCGTAGTGTACACCAAGAATATTCGTGATACCGCAGCCTTGTTGGTTATTATCTCTAACAGAATAGACAAGCCAATAAAACCAATCTCTTTGCTGGATAAACGAAAACCAACAACAACTAAAGAATACCAAGAATACCTAGTAGAAAGTTTGCCAGGAGTAGGACCAACTATAGCAAAAGAACTATTAAAAAAATTCAAAACAGTCAGAAACATCTTTAATGCTTCTGAAAATGAGCTTAAGGAAGTTCCAAAGGTAGGAAAGAAAAAAGCAGCCGAAATAAAAAAATTGATAGAATCTTCGTATGATTAGTGCGTTACTCTGCTTGATACGTTTCTAAATCACTGTATTCTGAACCTGCCCTCTTCAAAACGCTTTGAATTAATTTAAATTCTTTAATTTCAAATTCTTCTTTAGGAACTTTAACCGTCCCAATCTTATTTATTAATACATCTTTATCTTTAACAAATTTTACTCTTCCCAAAGTGAGGTGTGCTTTAAAAGTTTCATTCCTGGGGTATCTCTCTTCTAGAACATTATCTATTTTATTTTGTAATTCTTTTACTTTAATCTCAGGTTCTAAACCTACCCAGATAACATTTATTCTGTTAAGACTCGGAAATGCTCCCAGTTTACTTAATCTAACCTTAAAAGGTTTAAAATTAACTTCCATTAATCTTTCTTTAATCCAAACTGTCTCTTTTTCATTTAAGTCTCCTAAGAATTTATAGGTGATATGTATTCCATTTGCGAGTTTTACGCCTTCAATATTAAATTCTTGTTTTAATTCATTTAATATCTCGCTTTCCACGTAAGAACCAATAAAAATCCTCATAGGGAAGTTGAGAGATTAGAATGCTTAAATAGTTTTAGATCAGATCAGGTATGATGAGTATAATGCATTTTTATTAGGCTGTTAAATTCCATATTAGAAATTTTATTCGGAAACATTATTTCAACCAGACTTAGGATATTTTTTCTAAGCTTGTAAGTATTGGCGTGTTTGGCATACGAGATCCACCCAAAAATAATTTCATAAACTTTATCAGAATTTATCAATTTTTTATCAAA
>JACOZS010000004.1 GCA_016181215.1 Candidatus Woesearchaeota archaeon | reverse complement strand
TTTCTAAGTTTTGATATATTCGCTTGTTCCAGTCTTTCTAACTTCTGATTTTTAAATTTATCTGGGAGACCCAAATAACACTTGATTCTTTTTAAAGCGATAATTCCTTTATACTGCTTATGGGGCAACATTCCCCGAATAGTTCTTTTGACGAACATAGGTTCCTGCCTGTATACAAAAGGACCCCATCTTGGAGATCCTCTTTGCAGCCTATGCAAGTATTTAGCTAAAACATCATTTTTCTTACCTGTTACTATTGCTTTTTCTGAATTAACTACTTCTATTGTCTCTCCAAGCAAGGCTTTCTTAGCTACGTAACTGGCTAATCTTCCCAGTACAGTATCTGTTGCGTCGATTATCATTTTATCCTATTATCCTCACTTCTTTTCCAGCTGGATTTTCTTTTATTAATTCTTGTATTGTTAAGGCTTTTCCAATCTTGTTTATTTTTGCGGCTGCTGAAGATGAGAACCTGAAGGCAGCCACTTTAAGCTTTTTTGTTAAATCTCCATGACCAAGAACTTTGCCTGGGATTATTACTGTTTCATTGTCTTTACAATGCTTATCTAGATGCAGAAGGTTTACTTCCCGTCTTGAACGTGTAGGTTTTTCCAGTTCAAGAGCAATGGTTTTCCATAGGTTAACCTTTTTTTCTTTACTTAATTTCTTTAACTGGTGAATTAAGTTCACTAAATTCTGATTTGTAGGTCCTGTCATTTTTTAGTATTTACGAGAATCACGATTAGTCTCCACTAAACGCGCCTGCTCGCAGAGTTAAGTTTGTTGTAAAATTATTGTTTATAAAGTTAACTAAAATTATTTAAACTCTTTAGCATAGATTATATCATGTTGACTCTAGATAAAATTTATCCAGCGGTGTTAGCGCATGATGTAACTTTAGATGAAAGCAGAAAATTTATTCCTGATTATGATGCGATCTCCAGAGGATGCGACAAGGCGAATAGATTTTGTTTTGTACCTTATAGATATGTTGGCATTGGTGATGATGATGTGCCGAATTTAGATCCAAGGGAAGTTTATAATTTAATTAATGAGCAAGCCATTCCACAATCAAATTTAGTGTTGGTTTTTAATGTTTTTCCATCTACTGATGTTGGGATGATGATGGGAAGAGCCCAGATATCTGGTAAACTAACTATTCCAATATTTAGGAGGGGGCAAAGAAAACAAATATTTGCCATTAAGGCTAATCTTCCAGAAGCATTTATAGAATATGGAGATTTGATGGAATTAGAAGCCTTGGTAGAGAGCACAGTAAGGGAATTCTGCAAATGAGATGTTTTGTGTCTCGATTATATTTAAATTAAGTGCGGGAGCAAGGATTCGAACCTTGGTAGGCACTAAGCCATACGGTCCTTAGCTTGGTAGATTATTTTGTAATCTCGTACCCGTTTGACCGCTCCGGCACTCCCGCTTAATTCAGCTGATAAAGAATTCCTTATTTAAGCTTTTTTAGTTGCTTTTCGAAGTCATCAAGCTTATTATCCATGATTTTTAAAGCTTCTAACAGAATCTCCTTGCAGGATAATGAACCAAAAGACTCAAGATTGAAAATAAAATCAGTTTTGCTTAAATTTACTGTAACCCCATTTTCTTCGCATACCTGTTCCTGGGATTCAGTCCATTTTGTTATGTCTTTTAGACTAACTTTATTTCCTTTAACTTCCAAAGCCTGACATTTTTCAGAAATAACATTTAAATTTGATTTGCCGCTTGCTGAAAATTCAGGATAACCGAAGTACCATGCCAATCCCGGGGTGAATTTATAGTGCTGTTTTCCCTTGCCTAAAATTGCAGTAGCTTCTATTTCCAAAGCCTGATTTTTGGTTAGTTTAACCAGAGGGATTTTATCAAAAGCCGGCTTTATGGCTGGATCTTTCGCTTTTAATAATTCTGAATAAACAGTTCCAGGGCCTTTTGCTTCCAATGAGATTGTTGTCTGGCACTGGGCACAGCCCCTGCCTTCGCACTTGCAATCTTCTTTCAGGTTGTAGGATTTAAGATCAGTAGTTAATGGAACAAGACCAAGACGATGAGCCAGCATTTCATCATACAAGACAGAAGAATTTTTAATAAATGAAACGTCTTCAATGGCTAAAATAGGAACTTCGGAAATTATTGTGCGTCTTAAAGTATTTACAAAAGTAGAGTTCGTATCTTTTACAAATAAGGATATTTTATCTTTTGATTGATTGATCAATTCTATCTGCATTTTAGAACACTTGTTAATGCTTTTGGAGTATTTTTAAAGCTTACTAATCACACGCGCCTGCCTCGTTTTCCGCCGCTTTTTTTAGAACCATCACTTGGAGTTGCTGTAACGTCTTCTATTATGCCTATTCGTAATCCTGATCGTGATAATGCACGTACTGCTGCCTGGGCTCCAGGTCCTGGGGAATTTGGACCTTCGTGTCCACCAGGAGCACGAATTCTTACATGTATAGCATTAATTCCTTTTTCCTTTGCCTGTTCTGCCACCATTTTAGCAGCCATCATTGCTGCTGTAGGACTGGATTCTAAACGGTCTGCTTTTACAACCATACCACCAGAAGCTTTTGAGATAGTTTCTGTACCTGAGATGTCAGTTACGTGTATTATTGTGTTATTATAACTAGAATAAATGTGGGCAACCCCCCATCTTAATTTATCTGATGCCATTTTAAGCTTTCACCCCGGGATTTGAATTTCCAGGCTTTACTGTTAATACTTTTTTTTCTCCTGACGTAAGGGCGGGTTTTCTTTCAGGATGCTCTGGATCGCTTAAAGATGAATTTGGAGCAAGTCTTATGTTGTTTTCTTCATTCCTTTTTACTATGTATGATGGGACTGAGACTTCTTTTTGATTAACTAGTATATGACCGTGAATTATGAACTGGCGGGCTTGTTTGATTGAACGTGCAAAACCAAGCCTGAAAACAAATGATTGTAATCTTCTATCGAAAATCTTTTTTTCTTCGAGATCCAGGATACTTTCTGGGGTCGAATCCTTTTCTATTAAACCGAATTTATAAAGACGCTGCAGAAGGAGTTTTTCTTCCGTTTCAGATTGAGGGTCTGTTCGCGCAATGAGTTTTTTAGCCTGCTGCTTGAAGCTTCTTAATAAAGACTGCATCTTCCAGATTTCATCTTTTCTTCTCAAGCCGTAATCGTTTCTAAGCTTAGTTTCATTTTCCAATCTGGAGCGCTGCCACGGGTGACTGGGTGTTTGATACTTGTTTTTTTGTTTTTTAGGATCTCCCATTTTAACCTACCCTTGACTTAACTTTTCCTTTTGTAACCCCAACGGTTTTACCTTGTCTGAAGTGAGATCTTGTTCTCTGGCCACGAGTTGGCTGGCCCAATGCGTGCCTTATACCGCGGTATGATCTAGTCTTCTTAAGCATTTTTATATCAAATTCTTTTCTTAGTCTGAGATCGTGGGCAACAAGGTGCATATCCTGGCCGCTGTCAACATCTTTTTTTCTATTATATAAAAAAGCAGGGATTCCGTGATTTGACGGATTCTTTATTAAATCTTCTATTTTTTTTACTTCTTCAGGACTTAGGGTTCCTATCTTTTTTTGCTTGTCAAAATTCATAAGGTTGCAGACAACATTAGAGAATGAGTAAGAGACGCCGTGAACTTTTGTGAGACCGATATAAATTGATCTGGTTCCAGGTATATCCGCGTTTATTACACGAACTATTCCTCTAAGGTCTGTCATAAATCAAAACTTAAAAGGGAGGTTTATAAATGTT
>JACOZS010000003.1 GCA_016181215.1 Candidatus Woesearchaeota archaeon | reverse complement strand
ATCAAGGAGTTTTGGGCCAATACCGTAATTATTCAATATTTTTAGGAAATGAACCTCATTTTGCAGAACATTCAGATTTCTAGTTTCTTGTTTTAGGACAGCAGTTTTTCCTTTGTACTTTATTAAAAAGACGATACTTCTCTTCCCTCTTGCCAGAAATCTCATGAATATAGCGTATAGAAAATTATTTAAATAATCTTCCTTTCAGGAAAGAGGAAAAAGAGGGAACTAATGAAAAAATGGCTGATTATTTCACTTGTTGTTCTTTTTGCCGCAGTAGTAAGTGCTGAATTTAGCCTCGAAAAAGGATTTTCTTGGCTGGTAAGCAAATCTTCTAATGGCGGTTATGGAGATATACAAACAAGCAGCATAGCAGGAATGGCTTTTAGAAATGGACAGGCTGGGGCACAGGCAACTGCTGCTATAAGATTTATCAAGGATCAGGAAGATGCGCAACACTGCTGGCCAAAAGGCAGCTGCAAGATTAAAGATACTGCTTTTGCAATGCTTCTTCTTAATGCTGCCGGGGACAATGTTGAAAACGTAGAAAACTATCTAAGAGGAGCCCAAACTTCTGCTTTGGTACAAGGGAACTGGTGGTTACAAATAGCTACAGGAAGTAATGGAACCTGTAAGATCAGCTATTTTAAGGATAATAAAACAAATACTAGAAATGTTGTCGTTAACAAGGGCGCATTTCCAACATGCAATAATGGCGCAACCTTCTTTGATTTAAATACTTGTTTAGACCCAGGGTTATTAAGAACAAACCCAAATACTGTGTTTGATGTGGACTGCACGGAATTGGGGTCTGCGATAATATCGGTAGTGTTTAATGTTGGGAACTCGTATTATTTAATGCAGGAAGCGGACAATGTAAAATCAAAGATCAGCGTTTCCAGCGGCTGTTATGGTTTGACAAGCAAGGCAAGTTGTGATATAGAGACCAGCCTTTATACCAGCTGGGCCTTAAAAGAAGCAGGCTCAGATATAAACGTTTTGCCTTGGGTTGAAGCAAATTATGACAGCGGCAAGATTGTACATAATTCCTTACTTACATTAGCTACCAAATCGAATACTTTTGCAGATGCTTTAGCAAAATTGCAAAAGCAAGACGGCAGCTTTGGGAATTCAGTTTATGAAACTGCTTTAAGCATGATTGCCCTGCAGGACGCTAATTTTGTCGAGAATGCTGAAAAAGCTAGGGGCTGGCTGACTAGCAAACAACAGACAGACGGCTCTTTTGGAGGGAAGATTTTGGATACTGCAATTGCCTTGTATGCTTTAACGTACCAACAAGAAATTGATGCTGGCCTTGCTGGATGTAATTTTGACGGGGTTAAGAATGGTTTAGAAGAAGGGGTTGACTGCGGCAGTTTTTGCAGCGTTTCATGCGAAGATAGAGCTTCAGTTTGTGGTGATGGCATATGTACTTTAGATGAAAGCATAAGCTCTTGTCCGAATGATTGTCAAGGCAGAGATATTTGCGTGAGAAATAATGAATGTGATGCACTTTCTGGAGAAACTTCTGCCAATTGTCCTACTGATTGTAGTTGCGGAGACAGGGTATGCGATGATTTGGAAAGCAATGAGGGTTCATGCTTAGAAGATTGTGGTACTGGTGCAGTGTGCGGCAATGATCTGGTTGAAGGGGGCGAAGAATGCGACGGCAAGGCAGATGATGCCTGTCCAGGAAAATGCACTTCTACTTGTGATTGTCCGATACAAGAAAAAAGAGGCGGATCAAGGTGGTGGTTATGGCTTATTTTGATATTGCTACTTGCTGCCGGAGGGTGGTTTTACTATAAAAGCAAGAAAGGCAAAGATGGAAAACCTGGAGACAAAAAATCCAGCGGATTTTCATTTTGGAGGAAAAAGCCGGAGAAGAAAGAAGATAAACTCATGATAAGCCCGCTGGCAACAAAAATACAAGGAATGCAAAATAAATCGCAGCAGAAATTTTATATTCCTAGACCAGTAGCTGGAAAAGAAGGAAAAACTAAGACTGAGAATGAACTTGATAAATCTATTAAAGAAGCTAAAAAACTGCTTGGCAAGTAGTTTGATTATTTTTACTCTTCTTGTTGGCAATGCTAGTGCTTTAGATGTGGCACTTTATGATACTACTTATAATACTGGTGAGACGTTTCAGGCATGGATAGAAGTTTTAGATTCTATTAGAGATTTAGAAGCGAAAGATTTTGTGCTGTATAAATACAATGAGAGTAATCTAACTAGAATTAGGTTTACGCCGTTTTATTTTAAAGTTAATTCTGATTACTTTGTTTATTTTGATCTTGATGGGACTGGAAACTACTCTTTTGGGGTTGAGAATATTCCACTTATGGTGAACAATACAGAGAAAAGCATCAGAAAAGATTTTTTTGTTAGTCTTGGTAATAAATCCCTGAGTATAAGACCAGGATATTTTAAAGTTGGATCTTTATTAGAACTGAAGGTTACAAATTCTTATGAGGATGTTGTGGTGAATTTTATTGTTCCGAATTTTGTAAGTCATCCTTATGTTGAAGAAGTTGTTGCCGGTGGAAGAGAAAGAGTATTTAGATTTAATGTGGATACCAGCAAGGTTCAATCCAGTTTTAATATTACAATGAAATATGATGGTGGAACTTACGATATTCCTGTTTTTTTGAAAGAAAGTAAAGAGTACGGAGAGGCCTTAAAGTTTTTAACTGATTTGAATGTATTGAACAAAATAATAAAAAAGGATGAAACTTTGTCAGGAGCCCTGAGATTCCAAAATTTAATCGGGGAGCCACTATACAATCTGAATTTTACCCTAACTGGAAATTTAAATAAGATCGTTAGGCTGAATTTTACCAGATTATCTTATTTGAGGGCCGGTGGTAATGGAGAACAGTTTGTATGGATTAATGAAAACAAGAATGCTGCTGGAATCTATGAAGGCGAGTTAATTTTGAATTCTAATCAGGGAAAAGCTTCTATGAAAATGAGATTTGAGGTTAATGAAGAGAAAATTATACCTCGGCAAGAACTTCAAACAAACGATTCCATAAAATTACCGGTGAAACAGGAAACTGAACCAACATCAAGTCCGGCGGAGCAGGAATTGTTTCCGTTCAAACAGCAGATTAATTTTACCTCGCAACCGAGTAAGGTTGTCAGAACCAGTAAAGGGTTCATAATGTTCTTATTATTTATTCTGGTTATAGGAATATTGATATTTTTATTGTCGAGAAGAGGAAAGGAAAAAAAGAGTTTTGAAGATTACGTTAAAGAACACGAAAGAAAATAATTAGTTTTTAGATTTTTCTATTTCCCTCTTTAAAATTATATTTTCTGCATGAATGTTTTTTAATATCATATCATACTGATGCAATCTTGCTATAAGATCGTTGAGTACATCATTTATTTGGTTTGCTTCTATGTTGAAGTTTAAGGGTTCTATGATTTCCATTGAAGAAGGCAGAAAATCAAAACAGAAACCAACTAGACTATAGACATCATCGGTTTTTATTTCCATTTCAGTGAAGGCCGTCCAGAACGGCTTGTCTTTAACTTCATGGGCTGGAAAGACTTCATGCCTTAAGACTTCAAAACTTTTTGAACGCTTTGCTTTTTCTATGAGCAGCTTAACTGTTTCTTCAACATGCTCTTTTGGAGAGCCCAAAACTTCAATTATTGTTTTTGCTACGAATTTCATATTCTTAATGATAATGCCGTGATTATTGATATTAATGAGATTATGAATATATAAACCGAAGCTTTTTTTGTTTTAACGTCGGAAGATT
>JACOZS010000002.1 GCA_016181215.1 Candidatus Woesearchaeota archaeon | reverse complement strand
CCTATTGGCCTTAATCTGACCTCTTTTTCTATTTTTTCTGTGTTTAATACGCAGTTACTTCTATCTGCTTTAAGATTCTTTCTAAGTTCTTCATAGGGTATTAGTTCATAAGTGAATTTTGGGTCTACTATTCTTTTGTATAAGTCTAAAATTTCTGCGTGTGTAATATGGCCTGGGTTTGTTGCGTTGTATATTCCTGATAAACCTCTGTTCATAAGAGTTTCTGAGGCAGCGATTAAATCTTCCAATACTGTTATTGAATTTCTCTCACTTATAATTTGTTTGTATTTTATTAGTTTGTGGATCAAATTTCTTTCATTACTTAGATGCAGAACTGGGCGTGGTTTCAACCAGGACTCGCTTATGGCTTTAGTCCTTGAATAGAGGCTTCCAAAAAAGTTTTGGCGATCTTCCTCTGAGAATCCAGTCCCTTTATTATCTCCTTGATATATGCAACCAGAACCAATGTGGAGCATTTTCTTGCCTGTTGTTTCACAGGCGTTTGCTATGATATTCGGAATTATAACATTTCCAAAAATTGTCTCTTCCCTATGCTCTTCACACCAATCAATATTTGGCCTTCCTGTTTTTCCTATGCAGTTTATGATCCATTCTGGATTGCATTTAGATATTTCATTTATTACATCTTGCTTTTCTGATATCCTGGCTGCACTTAATGCTGCCTGTCCACCAAAGTGAGATTTGAATTTATTTCCCACATATCCATTTCCAAAGATAAGATATTTCATTTTAGGTTTTCCTTAAACCACCTTATAGTTTGTCTTAATTTTACTTCGAATGATTCGGGAGATTCCCTCCAGCCAAGAGATCTTAATTTTGAATCGTCTACGCAGTATCTTCTGTCGTGACCTGGTCTATCTCTTACGAAATCAGTTTCTCCACCCGTTTCATCCTGTATTATCTTAACTATTTCCAAATTTTCTTTTTCAACTCCCCCAATATTGTAGGCTTCTCCAACTATCCCTCTTTTCATGATAATTTTTATGGCCCCATTCAAATCATTTACATACAACCAGCTTCTTATATGTCTACCATCTCCGTACACAGGAAGCTTTTTTCCTGCCAAGGCGTTTTTAACAAACAATGGAATTAGTTTTTCAGGAAACTGCCTTTGACCGTAGCAATTACTTGGCCTTATTATTTTTATTGGTAATCCGTAAGTTTTGTGATAAGATTGGCACAGGAAGTCTGCACTTGCCTTGGTTGCAGAATATGGGCTTGAAGGTTTAAATTGATCTGTTTCTATAGATTTTTTACCTGGTTGTATGTCCCCGTAAACCTCATCTGTTGATACTAATATAAACTGCTGGACCTTGGATTTCCTAAGCAGTTCAAGCAGGTTCCAAGTTCCCAGGATATTTGTTCTTATGAATGGTTCAGGGTTTTTTATGCTGTTATCTACGTGGGTTTCGGCAGCAAAATGCACAACAATATCATAGTTTATGTCTTTCAAATTGTTTATATCCAGATGAATAAAATTATGTTTCAGGCCTTCTAGGTTGTTTCTGTTTCCGGCATATGTTAGAGAATCAACTACTGTGATATCATAATCATTCTGCAAGTATTCAACAAGATTTGATCCTAAAAATCCTGCCCCCCCAGTTATAAGCAAACTTTCCATATTAAAATTAAACTTATCCAACTAATCTCATTTGTTAGCTTTTACAAATTCCTCTACTGCTTCCACAAAACGAGCTGTGCGTTCATAGTACTTGTATATTAAATCCTGATTTACCTCATGTGTTTCGCCCAATTTTATTTCTGAAATAAGAGTCACGTTCTTTCTGTATTCTTCCCTTCCTTTGTATGGAGATTCTTCCAGCCTACGCAATAATAAATAAAAATCCATTTCTGATTTTAGCTGGGGTATTTTTTCTTTTACCAAATCTGCCCTTAACCTGTGAGATTTAGGCAGTTCTTTTATTTTCTTCTTTTTTATCAGGTACTCTAAAAGCTCCAACATAGAATATTCAAAGGCCGATATTAAACGTTTTATTGTGTTATGAATAACGTCAGCTGTCCTAGTATACTTTAAAGTAACGTAAATAAGGTGGTCTACTCTTTTTAACTCGTTTTTAGCGCTCTCCTCTAATTCCTCGAACATCTTCGAACCTCTTGATCTCTTTTACTAAGATATTATTTACTTGTGCTATGAATCTCTTTGACTGAAAGATATAGTTTTTAAGCTTATCTAAAGTTAAGGCAGACATTCTGTATTCCCGGGTTGCAATGATAAATCTATCCCTTCTGTTAAATTCCAAGGCAGCCTTCTTTTTGGTTTCCATATATTCCTGAAGGGACTGCAGGACAGTCAGACCTTCTCTTGGGATGCTGTAACGCGGGGCACATTTTGACCTGAAAAGATGGAACCTTTCGGCGAAACTATTTCCATAAGGCGGAATTCTTTTGTACATTCTTTCATAGTATAAGACTGCTTCTATTAATTTTGATAATGAATTATAAAGATTGTCTGCAATAGTAGAAAGCAGCTTACTGTCTTTTATTAGAGGATAAGTAACGTAAGTAAGGTGATCTGCTGCTTCAAAAGATTTATTGGCATCATAGAGCAAGGACTTTAATTTTTCCATATAATAGTAAGAGCAGGGGTTTATATAAAGATTATTACTCTGTAAGCTCTAATATAGTTTTAGCCAAGTCTCCTTTGTTCTTTTCCAAGGTTTTCTTGGCCTGTTCTTTAGATACTTTTGTCTGATCCATGACGGTTTTTATGTCGTCTTCTGTAATGCCTGAGAATTCTTCTATGTTTCCTGTGATCTGCAGGGTTTCTTGGCCCATTGCATTTACTTTGGCTACCTGCGGGTTTCTTATTATTAAATCTTTGGTTGGTGTTTTGATTATAACTTCTGTGGCTTCGATAGTCTCCTGTTTAATGCCAAGCTTCTTCATAGCTTTTTCAAGATCTTTAGGATTTAAACCAGGAAACATAAAAAAATGAGAAAGGTAGATTATAAAAAGATATCTGTTTTTCAGAAGATTCAAGGATTGCATAAGAAAGGTATATAAAGACGAATATGTTAAATAGTTCTATGGAAAAAAAATATTTTATGGATGTTGTAATAAACAAAGAGAAATTAAGCGACGGAAGCCCAATATTTGTGGCTCATTGTCTTAGTTTAGGTATTACTAGTCAAGGCAAAAATATTGACGAGGCACTAGTTAATGTTAAAGAAGCAATAGAACTTTATTTAGAAGAGCGGCCTGAAAAATATGAAGATTTATTTAAAGAAGAACTCCCTTTATTTTCTGTTGTTGAGGTGACAAAGAGTGCCAAAGTTACCCATAGTTTCAGGTAAAGAAGTTATTAAGGCTCTTTCCAAGATAGGGTTTGTACATGTTAGAACTAGGGGAAGTCATGCAATATTAAATAAACAAACTGATGGCGCCAAAATTACAATTCCTGTGCCTCTGCATAAGGAACTTGCTAAAGGAACGTTAAAAAGTATTTTAAATCAAGCCGGGTTAGATATCGAATTGTTTGTTAAACTTTTATAGTTAAAAGAGTAAGCTATATAAATATTTGTCTTTGTTAAATATAATGATGTGGAGTTTGTATAATCAAAGAGGGGATTTTCTGGAACCTTTAAAGTTCAGCAATAGTAAAACGCAGGAAAGCATAGTAAGCCAGGTTCTTGAAGCCATAGACAAGGGACATAGAGTAATATTCATTAAAGGCAATCCTGGAACCGGAAAATCAGCAATAGCATTAAACATAGCAAAGGAGTTTGACAGAGCTTCTATAGTAGTTCCTGTTAAATACCTGCAAAAGCAGTATGAAGAGGATTACATGAACAGGCTGTACTTGCTTAAAGACGGAAAGAAATTAAGAATTTCCATGATTACTGGAAGGAATAATCACCAATGTTTGTATCAGGATGGAAATGCGGATAATATGTTTTTACCGTGCTGCATTCCAATAAGAAAAGACAATTTTGAATTAATAAAAGAGCAAATAGAAAAGAACAAAAACGTTGATGTTAATGATTTTCAGTCTATAGAAGACGTTTCAAGGGTAGCTGTAGGATGCGCATGTCCTTACTGGAGTCCAATAATTAAAAAAGAGCACTA
>JACOZS010000001.1 GCA_016181215.1 Candidatus Woesearchaeota archaeon | reverse complement strand
AAGATGCAGTAAAAACTATCTAGAAAACGTAGTTTTAAATCCGGAATGCGAAGTATCTGAAAAATTGAAAACCTTCGCTCTTGGCGATTTCTATTTAGACGAAGTTAAAGAAATTAAGAAAATAGAATTAGAAGAACCTGAATATGTTTATGACCTGTCCGTGGAGCCATCCCAGAATTTTATAGGGGGTTTTGGAGGTCTTTTGTTACATAATACTGAGGCAAAATCACTCTATGAGGCCATGAGAGTTGGCGCCTTAGCTAATGTTGTTGCAGGAACTATTCATGGCGGAAGCCCTTATGCAGTTTATGACAGGGTTGTAAACGATTTAGGAGTTCCTAAAACAAGTTTTAAAGCTACAGATGTAATTATTATTGTAAATCCGGAAACACTGGGAAGAGGATCCTTTGAAAGAAAGGGGTTTTGTAGACTTGATGAAGTATGATGTTAATAAAGATTTATTGGAGCCAACACAGGATCTGATTAATGGAGACTCTCAGGTGATTAAGGACATAGCATCTAATGTAAAAGAGTGGGCTGGAAACTGGGAAGCAATATGGGAGAACATATTGTTAAGAGCAAAGATCAAAGAAACTATTGTGGATTATGCCAGGAAAATGAATATGAGGGATTTATTGGAAGCAAGATTTGTGGTGAAAAGCAATGACAGTTTCCATAAAATATCTGAAGATATTAGGGATGAGGTTGGCGGATTAGATAATAAGAGGACGTATGAAGCGTGGGATAAATGGATTAAGAAAGAGATAAAGGGCATGAAGATTAGATAATCCTAAAACTATTTAAACATTCTAATTTCTTTATTTTCGTGATGGAAATAACCTACTCAGATCATGCTGAAAAAAGAAGGAAACAAAGAGGATTTACTAATACAGAAATAGAGTTGGTACTTGAAAACCCGGATTATAAGAAAAAACGAATAGATGGAAAACTTGAAGTTTTTGGAAGAATAAGAAACAGGAATATAAAAGTAATTTATGTGGAAAAGGAAAATTATATAAGGATAGTATCTGTAATGTAACACCATGAAACTAGAATACGACAAGGAAGCGGATGCTGCTTATATTTACTTAAAGTTTCCGATAAAAGCCAAGGAGTGCGAAAGGACAATTGAATTAAATGAAGATATAATCATTGATTTTGATAAAACTGGCAAGTTGATAGGAATTGAAATTCTGAATGCGAGTAAAGTTCTTAATAAGAGAGTTATAGAAGGGGCAATATCAGCCTAACTAAAACTATTTAAACATTCTAATTTCTTTATTTATTGGGAAACTTAGATGGTACAATTAGATAAAGAGGATGTACAAGGGATTCTAGAAAGATACGGGCGAAAGCTTGATCCAGGAGCAATATCCGGAGAATTTACACAATCAAATCAAGAATTCAGCAGGGAATATGAAACTTTTCGAGAAGAAGCACTGGAAGGAGATATTACTTTCTATGAAAAATGGTGTAATAGGGCAGAAAAGATAATACAAATTAAACCAAAACCAGAGAAGATCCTGGTTTTACAAGAGAGCATAGACAAAGTACACTTGAGGATAACTCCTATCGGTGCAGCCAGTTTTGCTGTTTTGCTTGGGATGTGCTTTGCCTTAACAGGAATACTAATAGGGGCAATCACTATCTTTCTGGGGGAGTTCGGACTTTTCTTTCCTTTATTTTTAGTGTTTTTTGGAGCAGGAATTATAAGACCTGTTATGAACCTGCCAAATTATTTTGCTGCGAGATATAGGCTTGAAGCAGGAAGCCAGATGGTGCTTTGCGTATTATATGTAGTCATGTACATGAGACATACCTCGAATTTAGAACATGCTATTAAATTTGCTGCACAGCATCTTGGAGGTGCATTAAGTTTAGATTTTAAAAAAGTATTCTGGGACGTTGAAACCGGAAATAAATTGACTATTAAAGAAAGTTTAGATTCTTATCTTACTGAATGGAAGAAGTATAATTTGGAATTTGTGGAGGCATTTCATTTAATAGAAGGTAGTTTGTATGAACCAAGTGAAACAAGAAGAATAGAGCTGCTTGAGAAAAGCCTGCAGGTTATATTAGAAGGGAATTACAATAACATGCTGCATTATGCCCACAATTTGAGAAGTCCGATAACAATATTACACATGCTTGGAATAATATTGCCCATCCTAGGGCTGGTTATATTCCCGCTTGTTGGAAGTTTCATGAAAGGCGCGGTAAGATGGTATCATCTGTTTATGCTTTACAATGTTTTGCTACCAATCTTGGTTATGGGTTTTGGTTATCATATCTTGCTTAAAAGACCTAGTGGATATGGCGGTGTTGATATTAGTAAAATAAATCCTGAACTAAGAAAAGAACCGCAAGTAAATTTGTTTGGAGTGAATGTGAGCTCAAAATTCTTTGGATTTTTTATTGCATTTGTTTTTATTTTAATAGGGTTTTTACCAGTGATAACGCACGCATTACAGCCAGGTTATGATGTTGAGTTCTTTGGACAGAAATTCTTGGATTATAAAGACGATTTTGGGCCCTATGGCTTTTGGGCTGGTTTAATGAGTTTGTTAATTCCTTTTGGCCTTGCTCTTGGGGTCGGTTTACATTGCAGGGCTAAAACCAAGAACGTAATGGAGATTGCAGATAAGATAGACAAACTTGATCAGGAATTTGCAGGATCTTTATTCCAATTAGGAAACAGAATAGCTGACGGAATTCCTGCTGAAATTTCTTTTTCTAAAGTTGCAGAGACAATGCAGGGAACCCCCACAGGCAATTTTTTCAGGGACGTCAGCATAAATATCAGAAAATTAGGGATGGGAATTAAAGAAGCAATATTTAACAAAGAAAGGGGGGCGATAATGGAATACCCAAGTTCTTTAATTGAAACAAGTATGAAGGTTTTAATAGAAAGTGCAAGAAAAGGACCGCAAGTTGTAGCTAAAAGTCTGATTACAGTTTCCTCTTATGTTGACAGGATTCGACAGGTTGATGAACGACTTAAGGATCTATTAGCTGAAGTAATAAGCAGCATGAAATCGCAGGTCACGTTTTTGACTCCTGTAATTGCCGGGATAGTTGTCGGAGTTGGAAGCATGGTTGTTAATATCATAAATAAACTGCAAGAGAGATTTGCAGATATAGGAGGTGTTGGTGGCGAGGCTACTGGAGTATTTTCCAATGTGGCAGCAATAATGAATATTAAGGATGTGATTCCTACTTTTTATTTCCAATTCGTGGTTGGATTGTATGTTGTTCAGATTACGATAATTCTTATAGTATTAAGCACTTATATAGAAAGAGGGGTTGATAGATTAAGTGCAGGGTACGGGGTAGGGAAACTACTGATTCCTGCTACAGGATTGTATATCGCGGTTAGTCTGATAGGAATGATATTGTTTAATTTCTTAGCGAATGCTGTTTCTAATGTTGCTGGGTAGAAAGTTTTATATAATGTCCTGCTTAGATTTGAAATATGTTAAAAAGAGGCCTGATATTATTGATATTTTTGTTGTCGTTTAGTTTGGTGGCTGGTTTAGAATATGTTAATGATGATTTTTTGGGGGGTTATTCTAGCGGAGGAGGTTTTTTTTCTTATGGGGATGATTTTCTATCGAATTTTGATATCGCCCAGTTTTATCAGGAATATGGGGCCATAATTGACGGAGTTATATTCCTGTTGGTATTTATTGGTGCGGGCATTGCTGCTTTTGGTGAAAGATTTAAGGGCGGAAGCAGGAATATTTATGTTGGATTAGGAATTCTGTTTACGTTTGCTCTGATGCTATGGGAAAAAAGAAATAGTTTTTATTTACTCAATGAGTTTGGTCCTATTGCATTTATAATCTTCATGACGGTTGTTTTAGTAGTAGTATTTAATTTCTTTAAAAGTGCAGGGGCTACAGGAGTTTATGCTGTTGCCATAGTTTATATCGTGTTTTTCTTTGCTTTTGGATATTACGTGGATGATGCTAATCATTCTACAGCAAGAAGTTTTTTAGATAATCTGCCGTGGATTGAAACATTAAAGATAGTAATGCTTGTCCTGCTTGGATTGGCGGCAATAGTTTTGGTATTCGGGCTTTTTACTGCATTTAGGAGGAAGGAACCATGAAAATATGGTTTATTTTGTTCGGTGCTTTAAATATAATATTAGGTTTATTGCCTTTGGTTGAAAAAC
>JACOZS010000017.1 GCA_016181215.1 Candidatus Woesearchaeota archaeon | reverse complement strand
TAAAATTTATGATAAGTTTGATGGACTGATTGTAGAAGGAACTGGACTTGGGCATATTCCTGTCAACAAAACTGATGATCTTACTAAAGAAAATGAAAAAATATTATTGGAAATTACAAAACTTGCAAAGAAAATGCCTGTGGTTATGACATCTCAATGTGTGTTCGGAAGAGTCGATATGAATGTTTATTCCACAGGAAGAAAATTATTAGATGCAGGGGTTCTTGGAAATTATAATGACATGACCTCTGAAACTGCTTTGATAAAACTGGCATGGTTATTAACAAATCATAAAAAACAGGTTAATGAGATGATTAATTTGAATTTAAGGGGCGAGATTTGTAAAAGAACTGGGATTGAATTCGTAGACGAGGAAATAGTATGGCTGGAGAAATGAATAGGGGCTTGGAAGAATCGCTTGCTGTCGTATCGACACATGATGTTGCTATCGGAGAAGAAGTTGAAGGAGGAGTTGTAACTAATTATGATTTAACTAATAAAATGAGGGATGTTTATTCTCCTGGGCCAGAGGGAAAAGTTTATTCTGATGCTGAATTTGCTGAAAAATTTAATAAGTGGATGTTGAAAACAACCGGAATTAAAGAGAGGAGCTGGTCTAATGTTCCTCTTGAAACCTTAGCTGAGGTTGCTGCAAGGGAAGCAATGTATAAAGCTGGATGGGTTAGTGAAGACATAAACTATTTGATTGTTGCGAACAGCACAGAACCCCAGCAAACTCCTTCTCTTGGGGACAGAGTTGCGGCACAATTAAACTGTCCTGGTGCAAAAGTATTCACAATAAACAAAGCATGTGCGGGGATGATTTATGCATTTGAAATGGTTCATCTTCTGGCTTCCAGCTCTAAAGAACGAGGTTCAAATGCTGTTATAGTTGCCGTTGAAAAATGCCAGGATTATGCTGATTGGAGCATTGCAACAAATGGACCTTTATGGGGTACTGGAAGTGCTGCAGCATGTGTTTCAATTAGAAGGAATGAAGCTCCTGCTTTACTATATGTTTTTAATCCTGTAACTGGGTTATTACCCTCTAAAGAGCTTGGCAGAGATCCTAAAACTGGACTCTACTTTGTAAGATGCGGAAAGGAAGGAATGGATCTGGTTGCTAAATTAATGGCTGATTCAATAAGAAAAGCCTCTGGGGAGATTCAACCTGATGAACTGAAGTTTGTCGGTCCTGTGTATGCTTGCATTACATAAACTTGCTAATAATACTGAATTTATAAATGGAGATTATGCTGCAATATCTGCTGCTGGAGCTGGAATTGTTTATGGGGCAATGATGGTTAAGAAATGAGGAGAGGTTTTAAAACTAAAGATTTATATACCCTAAAGTACATATTCTAGTTATGGGGGGATCTAGAGAGTTTATTTTTGGAATAGTATTTGGTATATTCCTAGGATTTGTTTTCCTAAACAGCGGTATGCCTGATAGATTAAGCTCTATTACCGGGTCATATGTTGTTGATGAACAGGATCAGAAACCGGTTGTCAGAGAGATTGTAAGGGAGGTCATAAAGGAAAAAACTTCTGACGGATTAGGATGTGATGATAAAATCAGTTTGATAAACTCCCAGCTCAATCAATTAAAGAATGAGTTACGAAATATCAATGGTAACCTTGTTACCGCGCAGATGGGTGCCAGGGGCAACCAATTAGCTGGAAGTCAGGAAGAAGTGGATTTTGACAACAAGGAAATAAACGGATTTAGGGAGCAGGGCAGCAATATACAAGATGAAATTGATGAATTAAATTCTGAATTAAGTGATGTTGTATTAAACTGCAAGAGTGTTACTGCGTAGAAAGATTTAAAGCTTAAGGTAATTCTTATAAATCATGATTTACATAGGTGATCTATTAAATAAATTGAGGTGGGATAAAAATTTAAAACCCAAGGAGTATACAATAGTTTATTTTGACCGGGTGTTAAGAAAAGAGTTTGAGATTCCTTTTACAAGCATAGGAAGAAAGGGAAACTTTTTTATCATTAATATTGAGAAAAGAGAAGTCATGGTGCCATTGCATAGAATTAATAAAGTAAGAAGGAACGGTAAAATCATATGGGAGAGATAGATTGGAAAATTAGATATGATAAAGAAGATCCCACTACTAATTATATTATAAATTGGATGGATGCAGTTATGTTGGTTGGTAAGTAGAATAATAAAAATAATTAAATCTGGGTGGTTAAGTTAATTTTCTGAATATTTTAGAATTTTTCGTAAACTTTTCAATTTTTCTGAAAGATTTTCGAGATTTATTTCTAATTATTATTTTCTAATCTATATATTCCTAAAGTTGACATACTTTTCACTTGACAAACACCCGCGCAGCCTATATATAAAAGAACCTCTAGTTTTAATCTAAAATGTCTATGAAATTTGATCTTTTTAAACTTCATGATCCAGAAATAGATTTCTCTCCTAAAAGTTGGATTTGTTTTAAAGGCAAAAATCTTAGAGACATTTTCATGGAACTTTTGAAAAAAGCAACTAAAGAAAAGAAAATAAGTAATGCTGAATTTTTCAGAATTGTTAGTAAAAAATTAAATTGTAGTCTTGGCCCTGTAAATGATATCTGTTATTGTAAAAAAGAATGGATTCCGATACCTATAATAAATTTAACTCTCTCTATGATTCAAGATAATGAGTCCTACCGAAATAGAATAATTAAATCTGTCGAGTTTCTAAAATGTAATAATGCTACATCTAAACAAATTAGAGCGATTAAATCATTAACTATTGATTTATGTAAAATTGCTGGTGCGCATGCTGGTGATGGTAATTTACATGTAAAACTGGGTATTCAGTTTAAAGACTTAAAAATTATTAAAAAAATAAAGAATATTTTTAAAGAGTGCGAATGTGCATTTAAGATGTATAAAACACGCGGTCTAATTAGATGTAATCTGCGAATAGAACGATTGGAGGTTGTGAGGCTACTTAAGCCATTTTTTATAGATGATAAGATTATCTTTTGGATTTCTTATGGGATAAATATAGCTGACCACTATAAAGCCGCATTAGAAGCATATCAAAATTGGATTTTTAATACTTTTGGTATTAGACCGAAATTAAGTAGGTATAGTACAAAAGATGCCTACAGAGTTGATCTAGATAATAAGATTATTGGTAGATATTTAAATAAATTTTTAGATTTTCCAATGGGGGAAAAGACTTATACTGTAAAAGAACCAAAAATAATAAGCACATCCTCATTAAGATTTAGAAAAGCTTTTGTATGTGGTTATATGACTTTTGATGGTTGTGTGCATAGAGAAGGAAATAGAATAGAAGTATCTTCTAAAAGTTATGATATTATAAGGAATACTTATCAGATATTATCTAAAGCTCACATCCCAATGAAAGATATAAGGCAGGATACATACGGAAGATGGATTTGTTTATCAAAAGGGTTAAATAGAAGTAAACTTAATAAAGCTATATTTGTATTTGAAAAGGGTACTGAAAAATCAGATAGATTATATAATAAAATTGAAAATGCTAGATCATAAAGAATTTGGACTAAAAATAGGTTTGGAAATCCACAGACAGATGGAAACTCATAAGTTGTTTTGTTCTTGTCCTTCTATTCTAACGGATAATCCTGGGATTAAGATAATGAGGAGGTTAATTGCTACTAAGAGTGAATTGGGGGAGGAAGATGTGGTTGCTAGATATGAGATGGGCAAAAATAGATATGTTACTTATGAATATCCAGAGGAAAGTAGTTGCCTTGTGGAGGCTGATGATGAGCCCCCACATCCAGTAAATAAACATGCGTTAGAAACTGCATTAATAGTTGCTAAATTATTAAATTGTAAGATTACGGATGAAGTTCATTTTATGAGGAAACAGGTATTAGATTATTCAAATACGAGCGGATTTCAAAGAAGTTCGTTAATAGGATTTGATGGTTACATTGAAACTCCTAAAGGTAAGGTTAGTATACAAGGCGTTTGTTTAGAGGAAGATGCTGCAAGAAAAATAAAAGAAGAAAAAGATTATGTAACTTATAGGCTGGATCGTTTAGGTATACCTTTGATTGAGGTCTCTACTGGTCCGGATATTGATGATCCTGATCATGCTAAGGAAATAGCTGAATATATTGGAATGGTTCTAAAATCAACTGGTCGTTTTAAGTCCGGTATAGGTACAATAAGGCAGGATGTAAATCTAAGCATTAAAGGATATCCAAGAGTAGAGGTTAAAGGTTTCCAGGATTTAAGGAGTATGCCAAAAGTGATAAGAAATGAAGTTGAAAGAATGTTGAATGATATTAAGGAAGGTAAGAAATTACAGTCCCATGTAAGGAAAGTTGAACCTGATTCAACTACAAGTTATTTAAGACCCATGCCTGGGGCTGCAAGGTTATATGTTGAATCAGACATTCCGGCCTTCAGAATTACAGAACACCTGCTAAATGAAGTCAAAATCCCCGAACTTGCTACGGAAAGGGCCTTGAAGCTTGAGAAAGAATATGGATTAAGTCCGCAGTTAGCTAAAGAGGTTTTAACTCGTGATGTATTTTTTGTTTTGGTTGATAAATTTAAGAAGATAGAACCCAATTTTATAGCAAAGGTTATAGCAGAGATGCCTAAAGAATTACAAAGCAGGTATAATTTAAAGTTAGATAAGTTAAAAGATGAGCATTTTGAAGATCTCTTTAGGAAATTGGAGAGGAATGAAATAAGTAGAAATTCTGTCTTGGAGATATTAAAGGAAATATGTGAAAAAGGAAATGTTGATTATGATAAGTTTAAACCTGTTGATGAGAATAAAATAGAAAAAGAGATTTTTGAGATTATTAAGAAAAATAAAGGAGCCAGTTTTAATGCTGTTATGGGAGAGATTATGAAGAAGTTTAGAGGAAAGATAGATAACAAGAAGATTGTGGAGATTGTGAAGAAAGAAGCCAGATAATATCTTTTACTTATTGTTTACTTTACAGCTCAAAAACAATAAGATTTAAATACTTTTAATTACAATAAAAATTGATGGTTAAAAAGAGGTATAATGTCAATACTGATACTATTATCGCTTCTCTGATTATAGTAATATTTTTAATGAGCTTTTTCAATAACTTTTCTGG
>JACOZS010000046.1 GCA_016181215.1 Candidatus Woesearchaeota archaeon | reverse complement strand
CAGGAAGTGCTGCAGAAACTGCAAGATTCAGGAGTAGAAAGCCTTAAAAAGAAGGAAGAAGCAAAGAAAGAAGAGCAGCATAGAAAGCAAGAACAAGATATTAATAAGATTATAAATCAGTTAAAAGACAAAAAAGCAAGGGGAGAGATTTAGGAGGAAACATGGAGTATATATATGCGGGAATGCTGTTGCATAAAGCAGGACAGCCTGTAAATGAAGAAAACGTCAAGAAGGTATTAACTGCGGCTGGAGTTAATGCAGACGGCTCAAGGATCAAATCTTTAGTGTCTGCGTTACATGGTATTAACATTGATGAAGCCATAAAGAACGCTTCAAGCTTGCAAGCAACATCTGCACAACCAGCAAACGCCCAAGTTCAAGAAAAAAAGGAAGAAAAGAAAGAGGAGAAAAAGCCTGCTGAAGAAGCAGCGCAAGGACTCGGCCTGTTATTCGGCTAAATCCTTGAATATTCTTTTTTCCGCAAAAAATGTCCTATCTTGATTATCTGAAATTCTTTAAACGGGGAAAGCCGGAAGAAATTATTAAGTTAAGAGAGATTAAAAAAGAGATTTCTGACACTAGAAAAAAACTTGATGAACTGCACGCGTTAAAGGAAGACTGGTTTGACAGAAAGCAAAGATTAAAGAAAAAAGCTTCCAAGTTCGTTAGAAAACTAAAAGAAACACAGAATAAAAGAGAAGAAGCAGAAAAAAAGATCAGAGAATTTCTAGATGAAAGAGACAGGTTCAACAAGGAAGTAAAGGAACTTATATTAAAGATTAAAGATGCTGCTATCAGAAAAAATGAGGCATTTAAGAAATTTGGAGTTAAGTATGATCCTATCCAATTGAAAGAGCAGATAAAGAAACTTGACTACAGCATTGAAACAGAAGCATTTACATTCAAGAAAGAAAAGCAGGTAATGGACCAGATTAAGGAATTAAGAAAGAGACTGGTTGAATCTTCAGAGGTTGAAGACCTGGCTGAAGAGGAAAGATCATTTTCTAATAAAATTGATGAAGCAAGGAAGAAGGCTGATGAGGCTCATGCTAATTACAAAAAGACTGTTGAAGAAAGCAGGGCGTGTTTGGCGGAATTTAGCGAGCTTATAAAAAAAGTAACTGACATTAAAAAGATGCAGAAAGAGGCTTTTGATGAATTTATTAAGAATAAGGATGAATTTACTACACAAAGCAATATTCTTAGATCTAAACTTGATGAATTAAACAAATTAAGTACCATAATAAAAGAAAAAAACCTTTCCTCTGAGAGGGACATAAGGGAAAGGGATGAAAAAATTTTGGATGAAAAACAACAAGAGGTTGAGGAGAAGCTTAAATCAAGGAAGAAACTTACTACTGCTGATCTGCTTGCTTATCAAAGAAGAAAATGAACCTATTCGAGATTATGGTTTTGTCTGCATTGCCCATAGTTGAGTTAAGGGCAGGCATTCCCTTGGCCTTTGCTTCTGGTTTAAATCCGTGGCTGGCTTTTTTACTGCCTACGTTAGCAAATATGCTGATAATGTTTCCTTTATTTATTTTTTTGGATTATTTTCATGAGCATTTTTTAAAATTTACACCTTACCATAAACTGTTTCATGGTTATCTTGATAAAAAAAGGAAGCAAATAGAAAAAACAATAACAGAAAGAGGGGAATTCTGGGCCTTGGCGCTATTCGTTGCCATTCCCTTGCCTGGAACCGGGATATGGACAGGGACCTTGTTGGCGTGGCTGCTTGGGGTAAACAGAAAGAAATCTTATGTTTCTTTGGGGCTGGGGGTTTTATTAGCCGGGATAATTGTTACGTTGGCTACTCTTGGCGTGATAAAGTTATTTTAGATTTTTAATTAAGAATTTGTAGTCTGAGTATATTGGGATTGTTTTGATTTTGAATTTCTTTGTTAATAATATCCAGATTAGAACCACAAATAAAGAGGATAGAATCTTCCAGATGAATAAATGCAAGGTGTTGAAGAGGTTGCTTCCGTATTTGATTAAAATATAAATTAATATATCTATTCTTATTATGTTTGCTGCCAGTATTAACAGGCTTCCTAATAAAAACATGTAGATGCTTTTCTTTAACGGAATATCTTTTGTCAGCAAGATTAAAAGCAGTAACAAAAAGTATGCTGATGCTGCTGTGCAGGCTGGAATGAATTTTAATATGTGGCTTCCGATAACGATGGTGTTATCTGTTACAGCTAAAGTATAAAAATATTTCAATGAATGTATGGTTAGATTAAAGGTCAGTGGAGAGAATATAACGTAGAATATATTGAAGAATATTCCTGCTAATAAAGCCAGGCCTAATCTTATCAGAAGATTGTATTGGTATTTCAAGCTGCGCCTCTTTCGGTTCAAACAGATTTAAATACCTTATAATTGTTTCTATTTTTATGAAAAAGACCTTGTATTTAATTTGGATAATTGTGTTGGGGATATCGTTTTTGTTAGATAAAATAATTGTGAGTGTTGTTCCATTAATAAGGAGTATTGTATTTGATTCTGTTTTTGTGTGGATTGCTGATAATATTTCGCAGCTGGCTATAGTTTTGTTTGCAACTGTAATTCTTTCGCTTGGGAGAAAGAAGATTAGAGATGTTTTATCCGTGTGGATCTCTTCTCTGGTTTCTGGAACTATAACTTACTTTTTGAAGATGTGGATTGCGAGACCAAGACCTGAGATTTCTATATTGATTGATAAGACTAATTATGCTTTTCCGTCTGGCCATATGGCGGTTTTATTTGCTTGTCTGCCGGTCCTAGAGAAGGAGTTTCCTAGATTAAAAATTTATTTCTGGTTATTCGCTGCGGTAATTGCTTTTGCTAGATTGTATACTGGAGTACATTACTTGTCTGATCTTGTGGCCGGAGCCTTATTGGGATATGTTATAGGCAGGATATATATTTGGTTTTATAACAAAAAGCTTTATTAATGTTTAATTTTAAATTTGTTTTATGATTGAAAGAACTTTAATAATAGCCAAACCTGACGCAGTCCAAAAGAAGATTGTTGGGGACATAATTACCCGTTTTGAGAAAGTTGGATTATCTTTAATAGGCTTGAAAATGGTTCATTCTGATGAGGAATTAGCTTCAGAACATTATCCATTAACAAAAGAATGGGCTGAAAATGCCTTCAATAGAGCAAAAAAAGCAGCGCAAGAAAAAGGATTGGATTTCAAGCATTCTGATCCAATGAAATACGGAGGATGGATAACAGACCAGTTAAAAGAATTCTTGCAAGAATGCCCAATAGTTTTAATGGTGTTCGAAGGTCCTCACGCTGTGGAAGTTGGAAGGAAAATAGTCGGCCATACAGAACCAAGACAGGCTCTTCCTGGAACAATAAGAGGGGATTATGCAACTGTATCGTTTAAACTGGCTGAAGAAAGAAATCAGGCAGTAAGAAATCTAGTTCATGCTTCGGGAACTGTGGAAGAAGCAGAAAGAGAAATTAAGATTTGGTTTACTGATGAAGAGTTGTACCCTCTGTCAAACCTGAATAATAATTGAACATAACTCTTGTTAATAAATCCTACGAAGCTTATTATGAAGACGCGATAATTTTATATATTCTTTGTGATTTATATTGATATGAGTGATACATCTGGTGACGCTTGGATAGACTCCTTGCCAAAAGTACATTTAAATAATGAAGAAAATATTACTTTTACTGGTAATGTTACTGAATATTGCTTTTGTAAGCGCAGCTGTTGATATTACAGAAACAAACAAAACTCAGTTAATGGAACCTGAAGATTTAACAAATATAAGTTTCTCTGTAACCAATACCGGAGCTGCTTCAATAACTGTAAGCTTTACGCATAATGTTGATTTAGAAGATGATGATGGTTCAAAAATTAATTTAACTTTGCCTGGAAGCCAGACTATAAATCCAGGACAGACTTTAGTCTTACAGATGACTGCAGATGTGCCATCAAGCCAGGACTTTGATGAATATATAGGAACAGTAACAGCAACTGCTTCTGACAGCACGACTGATAGTTTCCAATTAACTATTGATGTTCAGCCAATAGTGTGTGATTCTGGAATTGCTGGAATTTCATTGGATATTTCAATAGAAGATCCTGATGACGGGGAAGATATCAAGCCAGGAGATACAATCAGCATAGATGTGGATGTAGAAAATAAAGGATCAGATGATATTGATGTTCAGGTAGATGCTTTCTTGTTCAATGATGAAGAATCTGTAGAATCAAGCTCTTCAAAGGCTAAAAACGTTGATGATGGAGAGACTGAAGACTTTAAGTTAAGCCTGAAAGTGCCAACTGACGCAGAAGAATTAGGTGAAGATGAAAGATTCAGATTATATGTAAAGGCTTTTGATGATAATAATGAGGATGTAGAATGTGCCCAGGAATTTATAGAGCTTAATCTTGATTTGAAGGACAAAGATGTTGTTATAGCGGATTCTTCAAGAATAATTCCAAGTTCAGCTGTCTGCGGAGAACTGGCAAGTGCGCAGGTAACTGTAGTTAACATTGGTGATGAGGAAATTGACAGAGCTTACATAACATTAAGAAACAGCGAACTGCGTGTTAACCAGAGAACAGACACTTTTGGTATAGAAGAGTTTACTGCACAAGAAGAAAACAGCGTAACAAGAAGGCTGGAGTTCAGAATACCAAATAATGCAGCAGAAAAAACTTACCAGTTTGAAGCAGAAGTTAATTTTGATGGAGGATCCAGTAGAGAAACTCTGTCTTTAACAGTTGATAACTGCGAAGCATCTAAGATAGATACTGCTTTTTTAGAAGTTAAGGTTGATCTGTTTAACTTCGTTCTTGGATGTTAAAATCAAGGAAGATACTGAAGCTGCAAAGTATTCAGGACTAGTACAGGTTTCTGTCAACGGGGCTGTAATAAGTTCAAGAGCAGTTACTTTTGATGTTAAGCCTGCTGCTAAAGAAGCTCCGATAGATTTCGTACTTATTGGAATTGTTGGGGCTTTGCTGGTGATAGTAATAATATTAGCCGGGTTTATGAGGCCGAAAACCGTTAACCGAAAGCTTTAAATATTGGTTACAACTTTAAAATGGTATCATTTGGGGGGTTAAATAATGAAAAAATTAATTGTATTGATTATGTTGATATTAACATTGGGTGTTTTATCTGTTAGTGCTGCCGATGTTGCGGTAACAAATAGTTTCAGTGTATCAAGTCCTACGTTTGGAAGTGCGAATCAAAGGGCTTCCAATCCAAATCACGATACTTCTTCCTCAAGAGAAGTTTTTACTGATGCTAACGGTGCTTTACCAATAACTAATAACGGAGCAGTTTCGCATACTATCACTGGGGTCAAGTTTATAAGTTCCTCAAGAGGGTTTATTTCTACTGATCTTAACTTTTCACTTGTCGGCGGATCGAAAATCATAGCCGCTGGTGCTTCTGATACAATTACTTTGAATGCAAGAATCCCTCAAGGATTAGACGCTGTGGATTCTAATTTACAAGGAACCGGTTTTGATGTGGCTGTTGTTGCATTTGTTAATGCTTCCGGCACAGAAGTAAGCGACCAGTTTACTGTTTTCATGAGACGTGAAAATAATTTGGAATTAGACGATATTGACGTTACTATTATAAGCCCTGGCGGCGGAAGAGATACAAACTCTGTCTCAGACACTGATGATGATATAGAGGGTGTAAAGCCTGGTGACGACATAGAAGTAAAGATAGAGGTTGAGAATCTTTTTTCGAACAATGAAGATGTTGATATAGAAGATGTTGATGTAGGAGTAAGCATAGATACCAGCGATTTTGATGAAGACGATGATGATAACATCGGCGATGTAAGCGCTGATGACAAAAATTCTGCTTCAATGAGATTTGAAGTTGATGAAGATGCTGAAGATGATACTGGAGACATCGTTTTTGAAGCTGAAGGTGAAGACGAATTCGGTGCTTTACATGGAGAAAGATTAACTGTCGAGGGACAATCACGATGTATTGGTCAAAAGTCTTAGTATGACTCCTAGTGTTGTTGACTGTCAGGACACATCTGTACAAGCTGCTGTAGACATATTAAATCTTGGTAGGAGTGACGAGGATGATGTTGCTGTTGAAGTATCGAGCAGAGCCTTGAATTACAGGAAAAGAATATCAAACATAGAATTAGATGAAAACGACGGAGACATAGAAGTATTTGATGTTACATTCCCAAAGAATTTGGCTGCTGGGGTTTATGCCTTGGAAGTACAAACATATTACGATGGATCACATTTAAGCAATACTGAAGTAGCTCAGTTTGAATCTGTATGCGGTAAGCTGTCAGAACAACCAACTACTGGAACTGCAACAAAGGCTGCATTGACTTTATCACAGTCTGCTGTAAGCTTGAAGAGATCCGGAGTGGCAAGTGTTGGATTACAGGTAACTAATACTGATACTGCAACCAAGCAGTTTACTGTAAGAATAAACGGAGCTGAAGACTTTTCAGAAAGTTTCAGTCCTAAGACTTTAACTTTGGGTCCTGGACAAAGCTCAAATGTGTTCTTCAATTTAAAAGGAAAGAGTGATGCTGATGAAGGCACTTACACTGCGCAGGTTGTTGTAGAATCTGGATCACAGGTAGTTGATGCAGAAACCTTAACCGTAAGGGTTGAGGGCCAAGCTTCAAGCACAACTGGAGCTGCAACTGCTTTAAGCGGACTTGGCGGATTGAGCTCAACAACTTTATGGGTTATAGGAGACATAGTGCTGATAGGTCTTGCCATAGCATTCATATGGATGATATTTGGCGGAAAGAAGAGACCTACAGTGATTTAATTTTTTTAAAAACCCTTTTAAATTCTTTATTTCTCTCTTTTATTATGTTTAAGGAACTTAGATTAGATTTAGAGAATAAACCCTTTTTAACTAATAAAGAGGATATAATTAATAATTTATCTAAGCTTCTGATTAATGCGGTTGAAACTAAAGGAACGGTTGGTATAGCGTTCTCTGGCGGGGTTGATTCCGCTCTTATGGCATTAATAGCTTCAAAGCTTAAGATGGATTTTATTTTGTATTGTGTTGGTTTAGAAGGTTCTAAAGATCTTGAGAAAGCCAGCAAATTAGCAGATCAAATGAAATGGCCCTTAAAGATTAAGAAATATGATAAAGAAGAAGCTTTATATGTTATTAGAAAGGTTGTTGGTATCTTAAAAACAGATGATCCTGTCAAGATCGGTGTTGGAAGCGTTCTTTATGGCGTTCTTGAGATGGCGAAACGTGATGGAATTAAGATTGTTCTTGGCGGTTTAGGTTCTGAAGAAATATTTGCAGGATATGAGAGGCATGTCAAATATGGTAAAGATTATGAGAATGTACAAGAAGAATTGTGGGCTGGTCTGGATGGATTGGAAGAGAGAGATTTATCCAGAGATGATGCTGTTGCTGAGCATTTTGGGATTAGATTGAAAACTCCTTTTCTTGATGATAAGTTAGTCAGATATGCTATGCAGATAGATCCTAGATT
>JACOZS010000045.1 GCA_016181215.1 Candidatus Woesearchaeota archaeon | reverse complement strand
CTAAAAATATACAAGAATAATGAAAAAGATCTTTCAAAATATGACCTCTTGTTAGTTGATACTGCAGGAAGAGACGCATTATCCAAAGATCTAATCCAGGAAATTGAAAACTTAAATGAGTATATCAAACCAGACGAATCAATATTAGTTATCTCTGCAGACATGGGGCAGGCAGCCAAGAATCAGGCAGAAACCTTCTACAAATCAGCTAAAATCACAGGAGTCATGGTTACTAAACTGGATGGAACTGCAAAGGGCGGCGGTGCGCTGACAGCCTGCGCTGAAACAAAAGCTCCAATAAAATTCATAGGCACAGGAGAGAAAGTAGATGATATTGAAACCTTTAATCCGCAGGGATTTGTTTCTCGTTTATTGGGAATGGGTGATATAGAAGCCCTGCTTGAAAAAACAACAGGAGCCATAACAGAAGATCAGGCAAAAGACATGAGTAAAAAACTTCTGAAAGGCGAGTTTAATTTCGTTGATTTATATGAACAGTTGCAGGCAATGAAAAAGCTGGGCCCAATACAAAAAGTAATGGAACTAATACCGGGATTCAGCAGCGTAAAATTACCCAAGGAAATGCTTGACGTCCAGGAATCAAAATTAGAGAAATGGAAATATATTCTAGACAGCATGAACAAAAAAGAACTTGAAGACCCAGCCTTATTAAGCGCCAAAAGAATCGATCGCATAGCTAAAGGATCAGGTTGTTCAGTCTCAGAAGTCCGGGATTTAATAAAGCAGTACAATCAAACTAAAAAATTAATGAAATCCTTAAAAGGAAAATCTCCCGAAAAACTCCTAAAAAGATTCCAGGGCCATATGCAGGTATGAATTTAAATAATAACTACTTTGCTCAGTCCTGAAAAATCATTATCCGTAGTTATAAAAATAGAATTTTCTTTTGATGCTGTAGCCAAATGTAAGGCGTCAGTTAACCCGAACTTGCTATTCCTCTTGCGTATTTCTTTTTTTAACTTAGCAGCAAGTAACGCGATATCAAAAGTTAAAGGCAGTATTGCTGCCCTGCTTTGAATAAAATTTAGAACTTGGTTTAACGGCCTGTTCTCTCTTTCAAATTTATCTGCAACTTCTGCAATTGCGATTATAGAAGTAGCAATCAATTCATTTTCTATAATATCCTTTATTTTAATGGATTTCTGGTTGCCACCAAAATATTCTATCCAGGCTGAACTGTCTATTATATAACTATAATTCGCGGAGGTCAAGACGATCACCCTTCTTCCATTTCAATTCTTTAAACGAACCGAACATAGATGGAGGTATCTTGGTATGTAGTTTTACTAAGTTCTGAATTACACGATCATAGGATTCTACTTTTTCCCGCGTTTTTAATTTTTCCAATATCTGTCTTGTTGTATTAGAGATTTGTATAGTTGTTGACATAAACTATAACTATAACTATAACTATATAAATCTTTCCATCCAATTTATATAATCTTTATAAACTAAGAATGGTATGAAAAGGACAGGACTGGTACAGATATGAAACAAGAAATATCAAGGGGGGCAGAAGCTGTAATCTACAAACTTGGTTCTAACATAATTAAAGATCGAATTAAAAAATCCTACAGAATACCGGAATTAGATATAAAATTAAGAAAGTCAAGAACAAAACGGGAGTCTAAACTACTGGAATCTTTAGACTTTGTTCCAAAAATTATGGATTCTAATGAAAAAAATATGAAGATTACAATGGAGTTCATAAATGGTTCTTTGATACGGGATATTTTAGATAAAGTACCAAAACACGAGAGGTTAAAAATATGTAAAGGAATAGGCAAGAATTTATCCATGATGCACGAAAAAGACGTAATCCACGGGGATTTAACCACGTCAAATATGATCTTGAAAGAGTCTAAGGTTTATTTCATAGATTTTGGCTTGGGTTTTATATCTAGAAGGGTAGAAGACAAGGCCGTTGATATACATCTGTTAAAACAGGCTCTTGAAGCAAAACATAACTCACACTGCCAAGAATCATTTAAGGAAATTGTAGAGGGTTATAAAGTTAATTACCCAAATTACAAAGAAGTTCTTGAAAGATTGAAAAAAGTAGAGTCCAGAGGAAGGTATAAAGCCAAAATAAGTTAGAAACCTTTATAAGATTCCTAAATAAGTTTTCTCTTATAGTCCTGTAGTATAGTTGGCCAAGTATAGCGGACTTTGGATCCGTTGACGGAGGTTCGAATCCTCCCAGGACTATTCCATTAATTTTATATACTACCTATTATAATCATGTATGGGGGTTTTTATGGAAGAAGGCGAATTAATAGGCAATGTAGAAAGCTATTTTTCAAAGATAGGGGTAGCAGCAATTAAGCTATCCGGAGATCTGAAAGTAGGCGACAGAATAAAACTTAAAGGCCATACAACAGATTTCGAACAGACAGTAGACAGCATGCAAATAGACAGGGAAGAAGTGGAAGAAGCTTCTGACGGTGATGAAATAGGGATTAAGGTGTCTGATAGGGTAAGACCTAACGACAAGGTCTACAAAATAGAGTAACATTTAAAAACCCATAACAAGCCTTTGAAAACAAGAGATAGGCCGGTTTACACTTGCCTATACTGGAGACCTCTAGTTCTCCATTAAAACTAAAATGGCAAAAATGCATTCACGCGGAAGAGGAAAATCTTCTAGCAAGAAGCCTATTAAAAAAACCAAGTTAACCTGGATAAGATATGACGATAAAACCATTGAGCAGCTTGTAATCAAATTAGCCAAAGCAGGGCATAAACCCAGCGCTATAGGTTTGATATTACGCGATGCCTATGGAATTCCGGATGTTAAATCTTTGACAACCAAGTCCATAGTCAAGATACTAAAAGAAAATAACTTATTAACAAAATTACCAGAGGACATGCTGGCCTTAATTCAAAAAGATATCCAGATTATGAAACACCTTGAACTGCATAAAAAAGACATGCCGGCAAAGCGCGGAATGTTATTAACAGAAAGCAAGATCCGCAGATTAGCAAAATATTATAAATTTCATGGCAGAATACCTGAAGACTGGGCTTATGACAGGACAAAAGCCAAATTATTAATAGAATAAAATGGAAGATTTCCTTAAACACATAAAAGAGGTTGCAGCAAAGTTTAAACTCGTAGAAAAAAAACCGATAAAGCTCATAGGTAATATTGATTCTGATGGTATAACCGCCACATCCATAATGATAAGCGTTTTCTTGCGTGAAGACTTGAAATTTTCAGTTTCTATCATAAAACAGATAACCCCAAAAATAATTTCAGAAATAAAACATGAGCCTTATAACACCATAGTTTTTGTTGATCTTGGTTCAGGGTACTTAACACAATTAGAAGAACATCTTCCTGATAAAAACATATTCATATTGGACCATCACATTCCTGATAAAAAAGAAACTAAATTCCACCATGTAAACCCCCATATGTTCATGATTGATGGAGGTAAAGAAGTTTCAGCAGCCGGCGTTTCTTATCTGTTTGCAAGAGCACTAAATCAAAAAAACATTGATCTCGCTTATCTTGCCATAATCGGAGCCATAGGAGATGTTCAGGAAAACCAGGGCTTTGAAAAATTGAATAAGCACATACTTGAAGATGCTCTCCTGTCTAAAAAAGTAGAGGTTAAAACCGGATTAAGATTATATGGTATGCAGACAAAACCAGTTCACAAGGTTTTGGAATATAGCACCAATCCATATATACCGAATGTAACCGGTTCTGAAACAGGAGCAATATTATTCTTGCAGGAACTAGGAATAAATATCCAGGAAAACGGAAAATTCCGTAAATTTGCTAACCTAACAGAGGATGAGATTAAAAAAGTAGTTACAGCAATAATACTCAGAAGAATGGGTTCAGAATCTAATCCAGAAGACGTTTTCGGACCGATATATCTCTTACCTGAAGAGCCAGATGAAAGTCCTACTAAAGATATGCGCGAATTCTCAACACTAATAAACTG
>JACOZS010000044.1 GCA_016181215.1 Candidatus Woesearchaeota archaeon | reverse complement strand
CCATACTATTACTATATATTAACTAGTATATAAACCTTTCCTTTTGTTACTACTTATAAGAGATTATTATAATATAACAAATCACAAAACATCAACCCTTTTCCAGAATGTAAATATACCTTTGTAACCTGTCTTTCTTGTCAAAATAAGGCACAGGAACACTGATCTTTCCAACAGGACTATACACTCTAAACCCAGTCTTTTTTATTATTTCTTCAAAACCAAATCTAATCCCGCCATCGTGCGTCCTGACATCAGGAACCATAATTACTATCTTGTTTTTCACAATCCCATGCGCCTCCTTCAACACTCTAAAATAAAGGTTTTTTAATTCAAAAATAATCTTAACAGCCTCTTCCTTAGTAGGCAATTTTTTCAAGTAAGGACCCATATAAGGCTCAGTTACAAGGCATTCTGCTTCTCTAATATGATTACTTAGTTTTCCTGCATCCCCTGAAATTAATTTATACCCGCTTTTACCAAGCCATTTTAAGTTTTCTTCCGCATCTCTAACATCTTTATCTAAACCAATAACCTTCAATCCCATCAGCAAAGCTTCTTGAAGTATGGTTCCGTTCCCGCAAAAAGGATCCAGCACCTCATATTTAGCTTGAGATAAATTAATTAACATCTTCGCTAGTCTGATTGAAGTTACTTTCAATGGATCGAATCTAGGTCTTTTCTCATCTCTTTCTTGATATTTCCTTGGATTAGACACAGCCACGACTTTCCCGGCAATTTTATTAAAATAAACCAGTTCCAAATCTAAATTTAGGGATTTTGATGGAGGAATTATGTTGCTTTCATTCCTTTTGTAGGAAGCTTTAATTCTCTGCGACCTAAAAGCCTTTTTTAACTTGTGCATAAGGGGTTCAGGATTGCAGTTTACATAGGAAATGCCGTACATTATTTTATTCTCATTCCCAAGATAGATATCATCTAAATTTTCTCTTACTTCCGCGATTTTCACTGTTCCGCCTAACTCAGATATTGCTTTATTCAAGTCAAAAGAATCAACAGCAGCTAAAACTGCTTCTTCAAATCTTTTCTTTATACCAAAAGAAATATTCTTCCGTTTAAAATAAGAGACCAATTCAAGCAATCCAAGATCCCTGTCCCTTCCTAATATGAAGATATACTCTTTCATAAATCTTTTAAACAACCATAATCTGTTTTTTATATGCTCAAATACATGCTTTTAATAATATTGCTATCGGCTTCAGTTTCCGCCTGGGGTTGGCAAGGACATCCAGCAATAGCACAGGAACTCGTATACACTATAGACACAGGGTATAATCTTGATTTTGATTCTCTTGGCAATGGTTCAATTGCTCCAGATAGAGATTTTCATGATAACGTAAGGCACCATTACCCGCCATCCCTAAATCTGACTTTAGACTGGTTAAATAAAACTAGATATTATCTTGAGATTAAGGATTACAAGCAGGCAAGTTATGCTTTTGGGGTAGTCTCTCATTACATAACAGACAGCTTTGCGGCCCCGCACTACATCAAGAAAGAACCTTACAAATTACATACAGAATACGAACATCAAATCCAGGGTAATTATCTAAAGGCAGAATGTAAAAAAGACTCGTTTAATTTGTATGAAGAGCTCAGCAAAGGCCCGGCAGAAGGCCCTACCTGGTCAACCTGGTTGAAAACAAAGGATCCAGAAATTCCTAAACTATCCTTTCAAAAAGCATCTAAGCTTGTATATCTAATAGCATTAGATACATTTAATGCAGACTGCGTGAACAAGAAAACAAATTATGAAAAAATAGGATTTTTTACAATGAAGAATATACTTGCCGCAATCATAATTGGAATTTTAATAATATTCCTGATTATTTCAATACTTAAAGAAAATTAAATTCTTATAAAAACAGTGCCTTTCAATTTATCTTCCAAATACTTCAACGCTTTCTTGCTCAGCTCGCCTTTAGAAATCAGCAAAGCAGGCATATTGCTCTCTTGTGCTTTCTGGTGGGCATGCAACAAATCAGCATCTGAAATCTTTTTTTTGTTCTTGGCAGCCAAAAAATAATTTAATTCCCCAAGACCGGATGGTACCTTAACAACCATCTCAATTTCGCTGTTCTTTTTGATGACTTCGGATTTTAAAATTCGTATCTTCTTTTCATTAAGGTAATTATTGATGTGATTTAAAAACAAATCATCAGACTCTTTTTTCTTAAGCTTTAATCTTTCTTGTTTCTCCGGCTTCAAGGGCATTTCTACCTTTGCAATTTCTGGCTTCATTACAAGAGGTTCTATTTTAATTTTTTGTATCTCTGTTTTGACCATATTTTGCACAGGAATTTCAATCTTACCCTGCTTTTGATCAAGTATATGTTTAGCTTCATCCATATTGGTTAGATGCCACCTCCAGAATAATTCTTTCTTATCCTCAGCTTCAAATTCAAAAGGGACAGCAAAATCCCGCAGATTTCTAAAGGCCACTCTGATAGATGGCTCAGTTTCAGAATCTCTCATCACAGTTTCTTTTTTAAGTAAATCATAAGCCTGTTTCTCTTTTAAAGGTAAATGATTATACAGAATAAAAAGTTTTGATTCCTGCCCAGGAGAATAGTATAATGGGCTCCCCCCAATCTTTGATGTTGTTATCTTTATTAGGCCCCGTCTTATTAATTCTGACAGCATTGCTCCTGTAAGAAACATATCCTTTTCTATAACTTTAGAAACTTGTATTGGTAAAACAGGCCCATTTCTTTGAACATAAGTTAGAACCTGGCTTTCTATTACTTGGGCATCCATAAAAATAAAAGAATTTAAAAGTATTTAAGATTTATTGTTCAATTAAATCCGCAATAATTTCACTTTTTTCTTTTGTCGATATCATTCTAGATTAAGGCCTAATCCAAGAAATTTGATAAAAAGTAACATCATTTTCTTCATCCACTACCGCTATTAAAAGATTCTTTCTAGTGGAATGCGCCACCCTGTTTTTGGCACTAAACTCATACCATGAAAAACCTTCAGATTCATAAACCGGATACATAATCCATTTGGCATGATCATCTCCAGGTTTTATTCCTCTTTCATAAACTCTAAAATCAGCCCCAAACTTCAAAGCCGTCTTTACTATATACCCTCTGGATCTCATATCTCTATAAGCAACATACCTGACCCAAAATCTAGGATCTGATTTCTTGGCTTTCTTAATGAAGTCATTATGATTTATGCTTTTTTTACCGTCAAGAATCTCCATTCTGCCTTTTTCCAATAAATAAAGAGCTTCAACCAGAGAATAATAAAACTTATTCTCTTTTAATTCACCAAACCTGCTCTGATCATATAAAGTCCTGGCTTCTTGTGAATCTTCAGCGATTACTTGCTCCCTAGACAAAACCCCAGTTATTTTGATCTCTGGTTTAGCTTCCGCATCCTTTTTCTCTTTAGTCATAACATTATCCCCATAGAAAGTTATTTAAAAACCTTGCCTTCTTGTCTAATCATGAAAGTAACCTTTTTAGGGACTTCTTCAATGGTTCCAACCAAGGATAGAAATCATAGCGGGATTCTAGTTAATTACAAGTCCGACAACATATTAGTTGACTGCGGAGAAGGAATCCAAAGACAGTTAAGAATAGCAGACATATTTCCAACTAAAATAACAAAAATCCTGATTACGCATTGGCACGGAGATCACGTTCTGGGTTTGCCTGGTTTTATTGATACTCTAGGTAAGTCAAATTACTCCAAGGTTCTTGAAATATATGGTCCAAAAGGTTCAAAGGATTTTTTTAATAAAATGATGCAAGTATTTGTTCCAAAGAGTCAAATTCAGGTTAAAATAACAGAAGTTACAAAAGACGGCAAATTATACGAAAATGAAGATTATTCCATTGAAGTTTATAAAATGGATCACACTGCCTTATGTTATGCCTATTCTCTAATTGAAAAACCAAAAAGAAGAATGAATATGGACTATCTAAAAAAGATCGGTTTGCGTGAAGGCCCAATACTAAAAGAT
>JACOZS010000043.1 GCA_016181215.1 Candidatus Woesearchaeota archaeon | reverse complement strand
GGTTTTTTAATTTCTAAATTCTTGTTGAATATTAAATCTACAAATTGCGAATCAGAAGGATTGTTTTCTATGTTTACTTCTTTTTGAGGAAGGGTTAAATAAAGAACAGTGTCCCACGGACCTATGTAGTTACCTGATTCTTTGCCTGGAGGAATAGCTACAACTCTGGAAACATCATATGATCCTGGATAATACATGCTAACCACCTGATCAAAAGCAACTACCTGGGAAGCGTTTCCTGTTATTGTTAGAGAAGGCAAAGATATCATAACCACAGATAGAATCAATAATAATAAGACCCAAATACTATAATACTCTTTTTTAACCATTATATTTTAATACTATCTGGTGTATTTAAAATTATCTTAAAATTTTGCAAATCTTTAAATACAGTACCTAATTAAAAACCATATGATTAGACAAGTTAGATATGGAATTTTAACATTGACATTTGCTTCTTTAACTTATTTAGCAGGATGCAAAGTAGCTGAAAAAGAACCTTCTGAATATAAACAAGAACCTATTTTAGGAACAACGGCCCTTGTTGATGTTGATAAAAATAGACAATTGGATTTGCTTTGTATAAACAAAGGAAACCTTGAGATCTTTTTAAAAGTAGGCCATGAAAGTAATAGAGTGGTTGTTGCTGAAGCAGATCATTTTGACGTGAAGGATATTGATGGTGATGGCAGGTTAGATATTAGGGTTCAAAAAGGGAGTACTCTTACTATTTTCAGACAAACAACTCCGGGAAAATTCGAAAGAATACCTGAATAATTTAATTTTCTCTCTCACTGTATTTGGTAAAAATGTAAATTCCTAATAAGAACATGGGTATACTTAACAACTGGCCCATTGTTAATCCTAATGCAATAATATCAATCTCTTTTGTGAATTCCAGCAGGAATCTGGATATAGAGTACAAAATTAAGAAAGCTGCTAAATAATGTCCTTTTGGAGGATTTTTATTTCTGAGATTCCATAATATGAGAAAGAGGCCAAAGTAAGCTAGAGATTCATATATTTGAGTTGGATGCCTGCAACCTGCAATATTTGGAAAGTTAATACACCAAGATAAATCTGTTATCTTACCATACAATTCTGCGTTGATGAAATTGCCTATTCTTCCCAGAGCAAGGGCTAAAGAAGCCGGGATTACTGTAATGTCCGCTAATTTCAAGAAAGGAATCTTATGTTTTTTATGGAAAATCCAACCAGCAATTAATGCCCCAACCAATCCCCCGTGGAATGAAAGCCCGCCGTGCCAGACTGCGATTATTTCTAATGGGTTGGTTAAGTAGTAATTTAAACCGTAGAAGAGTATATGAAATATTCTTGCTCCTAATACGACTCCAACGACCAGATAAATGATATAATTATCCAAAACTTCTTCAGAGAAATCAATTTTTTTTATTTTAGAAAGATGCTTTAACATAAAAAAAGCTATTATAAAACCCAAAGCATAGATAATTCCGTAGTAGCGTATTTCCAGAGGACCAAGATTAAAAAATACAGGATCAATGTTTGAAGTGAACATATAATGTACAAAGAAAATGAATATTTAAGTTTATGCTACTACTTGATTGGCTCCAACTATTAAAGAAGATAAAACGAAAGGTTTATAAATAAGATAATCTTACTAATTATATAAACTTATTAGGAGGTTAAAATGAAAAGTGTTGAAGTAACAAGCGTGAGTTCCAGGGGGCAAGTGGTTATTCCTCAAAGTTTGAGAGACAGAATGAAGATTCAAACTGGGGAAAAGTTTGTTGTTATTGGGGAAAATAATATAATTGTATTGAAAAAGTTGGAAATGCCTTCTTTTAGCGGAATCGATAAATTACTCAAAAAAACAAGAGATTTTGCTAAAAAGAAAGAGATAAAAGAGTCTGATGTAGAAGATGCAATCAAACAGACTCGGAAAAAATGAGGGCAATAATTGATACTAATATTTTTGTTTCTGGAATCTTTTGGGAAGGAAATTTTTGTTCCCAAATAATAGACAAATGGAAGAATAAGAAATTTGAGTTAATCAGTTCTATGGATATTTTAGAAGAATTTGTAGAAACCTTAAGAACTTTCAAAATTCAAATGTCTGATGACATGATTGAAGAATGGAGAAATCTGATAATCGAAAATTCAATTATTGTCGAGCCAACAATAAAACTTAATGTCATAAAAGATGACATAGATGACAATAAATTTCTTGAAGCTGGAATAAGTGGAAATGCAGACCTAATTATAAGTCAAGATAAGCATTTATTGAAGTTAAAAGAATATCAAGGAATATATATTGTTAGTCCTGAAGAGGTATTGTTGTTAATCAAATAAAAGAGATGGGTACTTTTAACTCCCTTTAACGTTACAATATACTTCTATGCAAAATGATAATTGACTAACCTCCTTTTGGCAGTATAATCACGTTTATGCCTTTAGCTAATTCCTTAAATTTTAGAGCATCTTGATCAGTTCCTATGATTGCGGCATAGTGCATCGGTATGGCTATTTTTGGTTTGAATGATAGAACGGCTTGAGCTGCTTCTTCCGGAGTCATTACATAGGTTCCTGAAACTGGAATTAAAGCATAATCAATATTTTTTAGAGATTTCATTTCTGGAATAAAGTCTGTGTCTCCAGCGTGATAAATTCTTTTGTTATCCACTGTGAATATAAAACCCACCCATTCGTTCTGCTTAGGATGGAAAGGAATTCCTGGAGATCTAAATTTATTTATATTATAAGCAGGAACTGTTTCTATTTTAATTCCGTTTACTGTTAGGGATGAACCCGGTGTTACGAGTTTAATATCTTTAATATCTGAAGCTAGAGAAGAGAGTTTTGATTGGCAGTCTGCTACTGTAACGATAACTGTTTCTGGTTTTATAATTTTTCTAATATCTTGAGGAGAGCAGTGGTCATAATGTTCATGAGATATTAATATTATATCTGCTTTGTCTCCTGCTGGGATGTTGTAAGGATCTGTATATATAACTAAACCAGAAGAAGACCTGATTTTTAAGGAAGCATGATTTAATCGCGTTATGTCAAGACCTAATAGATTCACATTATCACCTTTTGTTGGGGTACAGGCTATCATTAATAAAACTATCGTTAGTAAAACTGGAATTTTCATACTTATAATTACTTAATTGTGAGTTAAAAAGATTTAAATAGTTATAGGTTTACTTCATTTTTATGAGCCTAGTTAAAAAACTAAAGGAAGCATTTTCATTGGGCCAAAAACATTGGGATGCAGAGCTTTTTATTGGTGGAATTGCTGGTGAAAGTTTATACTGTATTATGTCTCCTGCAAGAATTACACGAACATTAAAAGAAATGAAAAATGAAAGACCAAAAAGATTCTATCAACGAGCAGCATATTTGGTTGGATACAAATACAGAGAATATAAAATTCTTGGATTAAGCATGAACTTACCTTAGTTAATTTTTCATTTAAAAGCATATAAGTTTATAAACTTAATTTTCTTGTTTTAATTTGTATGCTCGTTACTTTAAAAGAACCATATACAGAGAAGGAAGTCAGGAAAATATTAAATCCTCTCGTTGCTAAATGGTTTTTCAGCAAGTTTAAAGAGTTTTCTTTGCCGCAGTTATTTGGCGTCAGGGAAATACACGAGGGTAATAATATTCTTGTTTCAGCTCCAACTGGAGGAACCAAAACGTTGACTTCCTGCCTTTCTATAATAAATGAGTTAGTTACATTAGCAGAGAATAATTTATTAGAAGATAAGATATACTGTCTTTATATTAATCCTTTAAGAGCATTGAGCAGGGATATTGAAGTAAACCTTAAAGGACCCATAGAAGAAATTAAAGAGATAGCGAAAAAAGAAGGGAAGGAACTTGATATTAGAGTAGCGGCAAGAACTGGAGATACAAGTCCAAGCGAGAAGCAGAAACAATTGAAAAAATCCCCGCACATACTTGTTTTAACTCCTGAAACTTTAGCGATAGTTCTAAGCTCTATTAAATTCAAGGA
>JACOZS010000077.1 GCA_016181215.1 Candidatus Woesearchaeota archaeon | reverse complement strand
GCCACCGCCTTTCTTCCTTTCAAATCTTTCCCTTCTTTCTCTGGCTCGTTTCTCCCAGCTTGTTTCTTTTCTGCCTGTGGTTTGATAAAGATCCAAAGGATTATACTCCGGTTCTTTCTTGACTGGCTTCGGAATATACTCTTCAGCTTCTTTTTTCTTGAATCTGGTAAACATTCCAAAGGGATTTCGTCTTCTCTTATCTATTTCTTCATTCATTCTCATATGATAATCTCTCAATCCTCTTTCCTCACTCTTGCTCGCTTTTCCAGCCAGCAATCTCCTTTTTACTTCTTCAGCCTTTTTTCTTTCTAGCCTATCCCTTATCGTCTTAATCTTCCATCTTCTCCAGTTTAAGATCACATATAATATTGAAAATACAATAACTCCAATCAAAACATACCATATCCAATCATAAGACGCCCGCTCCACGCCATCTATATGAACCTTCTTGAAAATCTGATTCTGAACATAAATGTCATATTCTCCGGTTATTGTCCCATAACTTAAATCAATAAAGGCACTTTCATTAACCCTGATATTAATATCCTCTTTTATTGAACTCTCGACTCCTTCTCCAACCAGCTTAACTTCCAGAAGCTGCTTTACAGGTACATTGCCGATGTTATCCAACAACAATTTATTAGTCCCGACGCTTATCTTTAATAAATTAACAACCTCTACCATAAACAATTTCTCTGCTTTAGATTTATCCACTCTCGCTCTTATAATCCATTCGCCAGGCATGGAATATTCAGCTAGTTTCATTCTCACATCTTCATTGGTCCTAAATTTGTCTTTAAGAACAGACCTTCCTTTAGGATTTAACATCTCTATTTCCACTTCCTTGTCTATTAAATCCCCAGCCTGATCGATTAAGCTTGCGCTTACAATAACAGTATCGTTTGGTAAATAGCTTTCCTTGTCAAGATTTACGTTTAATCCTGCGATTACCGAATCTACAACTACAACCACGCCCTTATATCCGCGATTTCCCTTGTCATCTTGGACAGTAATGCTTATGTTATGCTCTCCGCTTTTTATGTTCTTGCTTAATTTTAAATCATAAGAAAATCCTCCGAACAAAACATCAGTTGTAAACTTTTGGTCGTCAAATAATATTTCAGCCTGCCCTTTGCCAACCCTCTCTCCTGACAATTTGATTGCCTTTCCCCTTAATCTTAACGTCTTTCCTGGAAACATATGAACTTTATCGGTTTCTACGGTTACTGTTATTTCATTCACTAAATTAAATTCCAGGGCATTTGTAAACAAAAATTCATTACCCCTGTCATCTTCCACCTGAATATCTATATTATAAGAACCCGCATCCATAAAGCTTGTATCTTTCTCATAAGAAAAAACACTCTTACGAATTTCTTTGTTGTCTGAAAAGAAAATCTCTCCGTTTTTCTTGAAATATATGTGTGCAACCCCGTTTATTTTTTCCCTGTTTACCCTTGTAATCTCTCCGTCAAAGAAAAATAATTTCCCTGCCTGCAAGGAATCCTGTTCTATTTTAAAACTCCCCAATAATTCCTTTGTAACCCTGAAAGGCGTGCTTCTGGTTGAATCTATTTCATTATTGTTGACTACTAAGTAACCTCGAAGGTTGCAGTTCCCAGTTATTTCTGGCGTAACTGACAGCTGTTCTTTTATTAGGGAATCTTCATTGCCCCTTAAGCTCACGCTTTTAATCAGCATTGATTGTTTATTCCCCTCGCATTCCATATCAATCTTAAATAACCCATAGTAATCTTTGTCTTCTACTATCTTCCCGGTTACATCTATTTTATCACCAAAATTATAAACTGAATTTGTCGGCTCATCTAAAACAATAGTTGCTGCAACCAGAGGTGAAGAAATCATTAGAACTGCAAACAGCATCAGCCCCTTTTTCATGAATATCTGGAATTAAGAGAGTTTTATATATCTTTCTACACAATTCCTTTTTTAGTCCATTCCCACTTAGAGATAACAACATCACTTTAAACTATAATTTCTATATTCAAGGCTAATAAGTTTTTTATACCCTTAATCCAGTCTGAAACTATGGATCTTGAAAAATTAAGGCATTCCTGTGCCCATGTCCTGGCTAGTGCAGTTAAAGAACTTTATCCAAAGATCAAACTTGGAATAGGCCCGACAATAGAAAACGGCTTTTACTATGATTTTGATCTCTCCGGTATTAAGATAACTGAAGATGATTTCCCCAGGATAGAAGCCAAAATGAAGGAGATCATATCCAAAAGTCTCGATTTCAGACCGGTTAAGCTTTCTCCTGAAAAGATAAAAGAATTCCTTAAAAAAGAACCGTACAAGAAAGAACTTTATGAAGATTTTAAAAAAGAATCTAAAAATATTACTTTTTTCGGTCATGGGGATTTTATAGACTTGTGCAAAGGCAATCATGTCTCAAACACTAAAGAAATTAAAGTCTTCAAGCTGCTAAAAACAGCAGGCGCCTATTGGAAAGGTATATCTTCCAATCCGATGTTAACCAGAATTTATGCAACCGCATTTCCCGCAGAAAAAGAACTTAAAGATTATCTAAAAAATCTGGAGCAGGCAGAATCAAGAGACCACAGATTATTAGGCAAGCAGCTTGATCTGTTCAGCTTCCACGAAGAATCCCCTGGATCTGTATTTTTCCATCCAAAAGGAGCTATAATTTATAATGAGTTGCTTGGTTTCATAAGATCAGAATACAAAAAGCGAAATTATCAGGAAGTTATAACCCCCTTAATTTACTCTAAATCTTTATGGGAAACTTCTGGTCACTGGAAATTATTCAAAGAAAATATGTTCTTATTAAACATGGACGATAAAGAAGCTTCATTAAAACCGATGAACTGCCCTTCTCATGTTTTGATATATAAATCTTCCATTAAATCCTATCGTGATCTGCCCTTAAGAATTGCGGATTTCGCTCCATTGCACAGAAACGAATTGCGCGGGGTCCTTAGTGGTTTATTTAGGGCCAGAAAATTCCAGCAGGACGATGCCCATATCTTCTGCTCGGAAGAACAATTGGAATCAGAAATTAATTCCGTATTAGATTTCATTAATTACATATACAAAAAAGTATTTGATTTTGATTATGAAGTTGAACTGTCTACAAAACCATCAAAGTCTTTGGGCTCTGCAGAACTCTGGAACAAGGCAGAATCTATCTTAAAGAAAGTTCTGGTAAAAAATAAATTAGTGTACAAAGTAAATCCAGGACAGGGGGCTTTCTATGGGCCAAAAATAGATTTCCATATTAAAGATGCTCTTGGTAGAAAATGGCAGCTCTCAACAGTCCAGCTCGATTTTGCAATGCCTTCAAACTTCGAAATAACCTATGAAGGCTCTGATGGAAAGAAACACACCCCAATAATGATTCACCGCGCATTACTCGGTTCTTTAGAACGTTTTATTGGAATTCTTTTAGAAAACTACGCGGGAAAACTGCCTGTGTGGCTGTCTCCTGTCCAAGTTATTCTATTAACAATAAACGATAAAAATTTGAAATTCGCCCGGGAAATAAAGAAAAAATTGGAAGAAAATGAAGTGCGTGTTGAACTAAACGACAAACAGGAAACAATAAGCAGAAAAGTCCGTGATGCACAGTTAATGAAAATACCTTACATAATAACTATAGGAGACAAAGAATCTGAATCAAAAACCTTGGCAGTAAGAACTTTAGATGGAAAAGTAAAATTTAACTTAAAAGTGGAAAATTTCATTGAAGAACTTAAGGAGAAGATCAAATCAAGAAAATGACAGAACTTCTGGAAGCATTCGATAAAGTAATTTTATCTGATGAATTTAAAGAATGGAAATCCGAAAATAAAAATTCTTATTTATGTAGTTTTTTCCTTATAATTGACGAAAAAGAACTAATGCCCTGGCAGCTCGCTTTTTACAGCCCTTCAACAGACACCATAACCTCTTTCATAGCTTCAAACCCAGTAAAAATACTTGAAAAGAACTCAAAAATATTCAAAATGGATCGCTCAAAAATAAACGAACTTCATCTTAATAAAGTAAATATTGATTTAAAAGAAGCCTTCTTAATATTGGAAAGGCTAAAAATAAATATTGATTTAAAAGAAGCCTTCTTAATATTGGAAAGGCTAAAAATGGAAAAATATCCAAACGAGCTTCCAACTAAAAAAATAGTAATACTCCAAAAAACCAAGCACCTAGTTTGGAACATAACCTACATTAATTCTTCATTAAACATACTAAACGTTAAAGTTGATGCTGCCTCTGGAGAAATAATTGAAGACAAAATAAGCTCGATAATGTCTCTAAAAGAACAGTAACGTTTATATATAACCTATTAGATTTATAATCCTAATTAAAAGAAAGGTGATTCAATGGGAAAAGCATTAGGATGGTTTGAAATTGTCTATCTCATACTTGGTATATTGCCATTTGCCACATACATAGGTGTTGTAACTGCAGGTTCCGGAATGGATTTATTCTTTAAGATCTGGTTAATAGGTTTGATAGTTCTGATGTTAATACAAGGCTTAGTCAATGTTCTTGGGGATAATGTAATCTAAATTAGCCAACCTCGACCCCATCATGCTCAATCTCATTGTTGAACCTATCATATACGGTTTTTACTAAGCGAGTGTCCACTCCATGCTGAGGTTGTCCTAAAACCATCATTCTGTGATAAAGTCTTCCTGCCCTTCCATAATGGATATTACTAAGCTTTGTGCCTCCTTTAAGCCCCATCCACCCATGATCACCAGGCACATAAACAAAGGGATCTTTTTCTTCAGAAACGACAAACCCAATAATGGCGCTAACAATTCCCTGTGGAAGCCCTCTAATCATAGTAATTGTATTCTCTAAATCTTGATCAAGTAATGTTCTTGTTTCGGGATTTTTTATTTCTTCTTCCAAAATTCTTCTTGCCTTTCCAACCTGAAGAACTCCATTAGTAATAACCTCGCCCATGCTAAAA
>JACOZS010000029.1 GCA_016181215.1 Candidatus Woesearchaeota archaeon | reverse complement strand
ATACAGGATGAAGCAGGAGGAATAGCTCAAGCCCTTTCTCTATGTGAGGATTTTGCAGAAAATACAGAACATATAATTGTAATCCTTGGTGATAACGTTTTTATAGGCGAGGTTAATAAATTTAAATTATCCAAAGAAGAAGCTGGCATACTACTAAATGAAGTTAATAATCCGCATAGATTTGGTTGCGCAGAATTTGATCAGGAAAATAACCTGATTAATATAATAGAAAAACCCAAAAATCCTCCCAGCAACTACGCAGTAACCGGGCTTTATATTTATCCAAAAAGCGTGTTTGATGTGATAAAAACCATGAAGCCTTCTGCCAGAGGAGAGTTGGAAATAACTGACGTCAATAATTACTACTTAAAAAAAGGCGTGTTGAAATATTTAATATTTGAAGGAGAATGGACAGATGCAGGCACTTTCGAAAGTATGCATAAAGCAAACAAGATTATGTTTGATAATGAAAAGCGTAGAAACATTTAAATACCACTTATATGCTCCAGTATACATATGAAAACAACAAGAGTTGGTTTAGTTCATAACCAGTAATTCTAGACTTTTAAATAGCTCTTGCTTTATTCAAAAACCTTATAAAACAGCTAGAGAATTCTATAATCAAAATGGCGGTCTTAGCTCAGTGGTTAGAGCATCCGGCTGTGGCCCGGAAGACGGGAGTTCGATTCTCCCAGATCGCCCTTCAAAAACAAGAGGTATAAAATGAAACTTGAAAGAGCAAAAGGGACCCGTGATTTTCCGCCAAAAGAGAAAATAATTAGGGATTACATACAGGATACTATAAAAGCCGTCTTTGAATTATACGGGTTTGATCCTTTAGAGACACCAATATTAGAAAGATTTGAAGTTCTCTCTTCTAAATATGCTGGAGGTTCAGAAATCCTGAAAGAAACCTTTAAATTGAAAGACCAAGGATCTCGCGAATTAGGGTTAAGGTATGATTTAACAGTTCCTTTAGCCAGATTTGTTGGCATGAACCCGAACTTAAAGATGCCATTCAAGCGCTATCAAATAGAACGCGTTTTCCGTGACGGACCAGTTGAAAAAGGCCGAGTACGTGAATTTTACCAATGTGATGCCGACATAATTGGTTCTTCATCAATGATGGCAGATGCAGAATGCATCAGCCTGTTATACAAACTTGGAGAATCTGGCGTAACAAAGGAACTTAAGGAAAAGGGATTTGATAAAAAACAGATAGACAGCATCTTAAAACTGATACTGATCAAAGGTTCCAACCAGGAAAAAATAAAAAACTTAAGAAAAACATTAAAAGATCAATCCGGCTTGGATGAGGTTGAAAAAATTCTAAATTACGTTAAAAATACAGAGTTGATATTTGATCCCTCTTTAGCCAGAGGTCTTGCTTATTACACCGGCCCAATTTTTGAGGTAATTCTTCAAAATAATGAAATCTGCTCTGTTGGTGGAGGCGGGAGATATGATGATATGATTTCAAATCTATTAGAAAGCAATCAGAAATATCCAGCAACAGGAATATCTTTCGGTCTTGATAGAATATATGATGCGATTCAAAATGAAAAGCGCGAATTCCAAGAATCAGAAGTCAAAATCTTCATAATTCCGATTAAGACAGCTGAAGAATCACTGGAGATACTGAAGAAACTAAGATTATACGGCATTAACTCCGATATGGATATATTAGACAGAAGCATCTCTAAAAATTTAGAGTATGCCAACTCAAAGAAGATTCCATACGTTCTAATACTAGGACCAGAGGAATTAAAACAAAATAAGGTTAAACTAAGAGACATGAGAACAGGTAAAGAAAAATTAATCAAAGTAGAAGAATTGAAGAATTTATAAAAAAATAAAAAATTATTTGAATTCTACTTTAAATCCTCCAATTCTTGGCGCTACGAAATTGTACACTAGCACAAATACTATTCCAAACAGGAAATAGACTACAGCATTCAGTATCGGTGCTGCGAAAATCACCTGCGCATTTATCATCATGCCCTGAGGCATCATGCCAGACATATCAAAATATTTAGCTCCAAAATAAGCCACCAATCCAGACAACAGACCCAAAACAAACCCGAATATTCCAAATATCTTGGAAATAGACCACATCTCCAATTTTTTTATCTCTTTCATAGTTAATCCTCCTTTTTATTTAGATTTCACGATAAAATAATATATTCCCGCTCCCAAAACGTTTAAAAATATCAAAACCAAAACCCAAACAATTTTGTCTGAACCATTCTTAAACTTTCTGCTTACACAATCAGTAATCATCCAAATCCAAAAAATCAAAGCTAAGATCCAAATTAAACCGATTAACAGCATAAATCCCATTCCTAATCCAAAAAACCACGCCGGATCCATCATATCACATCAACTTTATCTTTATCTCCCCAAAATGCTCTTCCTGCTCTAAGTCAACTTTATGCTTGCTGCACAAATGAAGCAGAGGAATGAAAGTTAATATTTTATCTTCTTTTCTGTCGCTTCCTACTAGTTCTGTAAATGTCAATTCCTGTCTGTCCTTGAAAAGGCCGACTATCTTTTCATAAACCTCTTTTATAATTTTTGTTATGTCAATACTCCTGATAGGCAGCAGAACAGGCCTTAGAATTCTTTCTTTTTCCTTTCTTAAGAATCTCTTATGCTCAACCTTCAATGCTAAATTCAGGGCATTCATAAGATCGTTTAAATTTATTTTTCTCTTTCTCGCCTGTGGCGTTTTTATGAGCAGATTAGGTATTATCTGATCTCCGTATTTTATTGGTTGATCATCCTCTAATAGATCCTGGTCATGCTGGAACATCATTGAATCTAAATTTGCCAGGTATTCATTGAGTAACTTGTCTGAATTTAATTTTAAGCAATATTGCAGCAGCCAGAATAACCTTTCCAGAGATAAAAAAATTATGTTCTTCTAACCCCCTTACAGTTTCTAGATATCTATGGGTTAGAATATTAATGTCTATGTCCCAGGGATCCATCTGCTCGCTTTTAACCAGGTCATAGATAATGGCCTGCCAGGTTATCTCGTCCTGGTTGACCAGCATATCAAACAGCCTCTCTTGCATAACCCTAAAATCCAAAAGAACCTATTTAAAATCTCGCTTTTTACATAGCCACCATTTTAAAATAGTTACAATTAGAAAGATTTAAATATCTTATCTTCTGGTTTTTACAATATCACCTCTTTTTTCCCAGGAAGCTTCCTCTTCGGGGGGGCTTCCCCGGGTATTTTTAAAATAGAGGAAACAACCACATGCGAGGTTAATCCAATATGGCATCCAACCCAACAAAAACATCAAACATAGAAGACAAAACAGATTTCTGGAGAATCCCAGGAGTAAACTACAGAAACGGAATTTACGTAGTCGATTTAGGAAAAGTATTACTAAACAACGGCTCCAGTAAAACACAAGACCGATGGGCAGAAGACTCAAGAAAAGCAATACCAAAAGGAGAATTCCACGTAGGAGACTTCCCATTATATCATGCTTTATTTAAAGCACTATATGAAAGAAGAACAGACCATACAACAGAAGAAGCCAGAAGGTTCATTAGCGATAATATGGTTAACAGTGGCTAACTACCCTTACAAGAGTAATACATACACCTTCAGGACCAGATAAAGTCATACATAACTACGGATTGCCAGATCAGCATGAAGTCTTAGAAGCTATGGTCGGTCCAGATGAATTTGTAAAAAACACCAAAACTCCAGCTCCATACAAAGCCCTTCTTGGTACAGATAATACAGCAGAAATCCAGAATGTCTGGTCATGGTTAACAGGAGTAGACCCCTTTTTATGGCGCGTTAATTCCAGACCACAAGAGGAAGTTGAGACTGTCGCGGGGTTCGGCGCCAGCGCTGGGGGGGCCATGCTCAGCTGCGACTGGTATCCGCAGGACTCGGATGCTGCGGTTGCAGTACGCGTCGCGCGCAGCCCATCATAAAATTTCATCAGAAAATCCGGCAAAATAGTAAACCCTTTAAATCAGGTTTAAGTCTTCCAATACGCCATGGCGTTAACTTAAGAGTTCCAAAACCTGTTGGAACCTCAATGAAAGTTAACAAACCCAGTGTACACGCAGATCCATAGTGCGTGGACGATTGAGTCTAAACGCCATAAAATACAATAACAATAGCAAGTAACAATGACCAAACCCTTGGAAAGTTTAGAGCGAAACCTAAAGTTATGGTGCAACTTAATGGATTTGCTACATCTGTCCGGGTTGTCGCGAGGTTCAGCACCTGCGCTGGTAGGGCCAAGCTCAACTGCAACAGGAATCCGCAGAACTCGAAATCTTTTATAACAAGACGAGATTGCTGCGGTTGCAATACTCTGGGTCATGGCATTACAATGAAAACCTACAAAAATTTATACAAAACTCTATGTTCCATAGAAAACCTTGAATCTGCATTTAAGAAAGCCAAGAAGAGGAAATCTAAAAAACCATACGTTTTAGGATTTGAAAAAAATTTGAAACAAAACCTAAATAAATTAAAACAAGAACTAGTATCACAAAAGTATTATCCAAGGTCCCTAGAAAGATTTACGATAAAGGATCCAAAATCAAGAGTAATCCATGCTTCTCACTTCAGAGACAGGATAGTGCACCATGCTCTAATCAACATAATGGGGCCCATTTTTGAAAAAATGTTTATCTACGATTCTCACGCAAATCAAATAAATAAAGGAACGCATAAAGCCGTTTTTAGATTTGATAAATTTAAAAGAAAGGCATCAAAAAACGGACAGCTAGTAAAAAATTCATATAATGCCAACTCAATAACAGGCTACGCTCTAAAAGCCGATATAAAACATTACTTTGATACAGTAGATCATGAAATTTTGATAAACATACTAAGGAAAAAAATCAAAGATGAAGACATAATCAGGTTAACTCAACAGATACTAAACAATTTCAAAACTGAAACCCAAGGTAAAGGCATGCCTTTAGGAAACATGACTTCTCAATTCTTCGCAAATGTCTACTTGAACGAATTAGACTATTTCGTGAAACACAAACTAAAAGCAAAATACTACATAAGATACGTAGATGATTTTATCATATTACATCCAAATAAGAATCTATTGGAACTATGGAAACAAGAAATAAGCAACTTGCTAAAAGATAAACTTAAGCTTGAATTGCACAGGGATAAAACTAAAATAACCCCCTTAAGAAACGGAATATTACTTCTTGGATACAATATCTTCTTTCACCATAAACTCCTGAGAAAAAGTAATCTTAAAAAGTTTGAATTGAACCTAATGCGTAAAATAGAAATGTACAAAAACGGTTCAATTACCAAAGAAGATATTAGTTCAAGCATAGAAGGCTGGTTCGGTTACATAAGGTGGGCAAATACACACAAACTAAAAAGAATAATACTGAGCAAAATTAATAACGCTATTTCAACAACCCCTTAATCACATCATCTTCTTTTAGATTATTTCTCTCAGCCTCAAAACTTAAAATTATCCTGTGTCTTAATATAGGTAAGGCCATGTGATTTATATCTTCCTTGCTGACATATTTTCTTCCTTCAATCAACGCATGTGCTTTAGCAGCCAGTATCAAACCTATAGACGCCCTTGGAGAAGCACCGTACTCAACCAAATCCCTCCTATTTCTGGTTTTAGTTACTAAGTCAACAGCATATTTTTTCACATCATTTGCAATAGGGACTTGCCTGACCAATCCCTGAAGTTGCATTAACATATCCTTCTTCAAAACAGGCTTTAAATCAACAGATTTCAAAGTTTCAGCGTACCTGTCAACAATTTCCATCTCTTCAGTAAAAGTAGGATATTCAACTCTAATTTTCAAAAGAAACCTGTCTGCCTGTGCCTCAGGTAATGGAAAAGTATTATGATTTATTCCGCAAGCCCCAAAACCCGCGACATAATTTTGAAGTCCAGGAACAGTTAGACCATAAACCTTTCCGGAAAAAGGCCGGATTCTCAAAGAAACAATCTTATCATAAATAACATCTCTAGAAGCTAACTGATCTAAATAATCAACTATCCTCTCAACCTCTCCCAGTTTTTTAGTGTAACTCTCTTCAAGAAAACTTACCATCTCTAAGCTGGCTTGTTTTTTACCTTGATAAACACCCCAAACCGAATTATGAGAAGTATTAATTGCTTCAGCAACCTCGGTTATTGGTATTCCAATAAGAACAGCAGCTTCCCGAATATCTCTCTCCATCAATTCCGCAAAATTAACCCCCCTGCGCTTTTTTAATTCTTTTCTGAATCCCCTTACCAACTTTTTAAAGAGATCTATGCTAACAACCTCTCTTCCTTGCTGACAGGCCTTGTATGCAAAATACCAGTCCATATCTAAAAATCTCTTTCTGTTCTTATAGGCATGGAATGAGTTTAGTCCAAGTAGCTTACACACTTTTACTATCATGTCCTTAGGTAAAGGAATAACCCTGCTTGAAGTACCGATAGCAAAGTTTTCTGGAACCTCGTCACGGAATCTCTTAATTTTACGCGCATCAACCCACCCAATCTTGCCAATAAACCTGTTTAAATCTCTCCCTTGTATTCTAAACCCCCAAATACCACCACTATCCTTCTTTAGCCAACTGTTTATTCCGTCTTTAAGAAGCATATACCTCAGGGTATTGACCGTATTAAAATTCTTTTGAACAAAAGTAATGCGCCTGGTTTTAATATCAAAGTGGGATTCTAACGATATGAAAGTCCTAAGATAAGATCTCACAAATTTAATAGGCAATGATATAAACCAGCTAGGAACTTTATTATGCTCTATACCAAATCTAAACTTTAAATAATCCACCAGGGGTTTAGATTGAATTACAACCCTAGTACCATCACGTTTGGTAGTTTTAGTATAACTTATTTTCATACCAAGTTTGTTAATTGTTGTTTTTACAAATCTAGCAAGTTCCTGCGGATAGTTCTTTTGATAAGCTGCAATTACAGTATCCCGTACCGTTCCATCTGACTGCAAGAAAGCAAGCCACGCAGCAACATCTTCATCAACCTTAAATGGCTTTATGGAATTTATAGAGAAACTTTCAACATAATCTTTACCATCGAGCCGAGGTTTATTTCTACTAAAGTAATCAACTAATTTATTCTTTATATATTCATTATTGGTATTTCTTCTTAAAAACCTAACGAGCTGCCAATAACCAGCCTTATTCAACCCAAGTTTTTTAGCAAGGCGCTTAATGGATAGCCAAGACACTATGCGCAATTTAGTGAAATCCTCGCCATTCAATAACTTTAATTTGTCTTTTTCAAAATCACAAGTTTTATCGCGTAATTCAACCATTTCCTTAAACCTAACAACCTTGTATTTTTTAGAGACCAGATTCAAGGCTTCATGATGGTTAATTAATTCGGTTTTCTCTACACTAGATGATATCTTGGCTGGACTTACTAAATAATCTCCTTCTTGCAGTTCCTCAGCCCGTTTCCAAGATACCTTCCCCTTCTCATTTACCAAGAAAGGATGATTTCCACTTACAGTTACACAACGCCCCTGTTTAGTTTTAACGGCAATTAGATCTCCTTCATATGGCAGAGTATAAAGCAAACATTTATTCTTTTGTAATCTTCCATCAGCGCCAAGCGCCAAGGTATAGGAATCAGGCAACATATACAGGCACTTCTTACTCTGTTCAACAACCCCTACATCCTTCATTTCCCTTAATAGCTCATAACCATTCTTCAACTCTCCATCTATAAAAACGGGTTGATCCAAAGCCAAACTTCCTTCTTGTTCAATTGGGTTCTGGGTAGCCAGCACCAGAAACGGCTTATCCAATTTAAATGTTGAATTCCCAAGAGTTACCTGTCTTTAGTTACCTGTCTTTCCTGCATGGATTCAAGATAAGCACTCTGCGTTTTAGGAGAAGCCCTGTTAAGCTCATCAGCCAGTATCACATTGGCAAATATAGGTCCCTGCTGGAACTTAAATTCTCTCTTGCCCTTGCTCTCCTCAAGAATATACGTTCCTAAAATATCAGAAGGCATTAAATCTGGAGTATTTTGTATCCTGGAAAACTTTAGATCCATTAATCTTGATAAGGTGCTCACGGTCAACGTTTTGGCTAACCCAGGATATCCTTCAATCAATGCATGCGAATCTGTTAAAACGGAAGTCATGATATGTTTTAGCATTTCTTCCTGCCCTACGATAACTCGGCCGCATTCACTAAATACCTTATCCAAAGTTTTTTTTACTTCATCTAAATTCATGAACTTTCTCCCTTGGTTATATCACTAAAATACCTTTTAACGACCTCTTGATGTTCTTTTGGAATGTCATCCCCATAAGACGCATCAGAAGTAGCATATATATCTTTCGGAAACTCTCCTCCGAACTCGTGTTTTTCAGCATCCTTCACGTCACTTATGTCTATCTCTGATGCAAGAGGCTGGATCTTCAATAAAAGCTCCTCTGTGCCAAGTTCTGCCACGCTAGCATCACCATATATATCCCTTGGCCTGTACCCATAAATATCCTCAAATTCATCAAATTTATCGTCTCTGTCTTTACCAGTAAGCTCTTTAGCTTTGTCTATTGTTTCAAACACAAGCTCGTTAAAATCTAAAAACACAACATTATTAAAAGAAACTAGCACAGCAATGAAACTGACAAATGCAAGCGCAATCGTTTTAGCAAACATTCTTTTTTGATCTATAAAAGATGAGACTCTAACCTGCTTCATCTTCCCGAGGACTTCTTTGTGCAGGCTTTCTATAATTGGATTTTCCCTGTCGATATTATCAGCAACGGTTCTTAATTGCTCGTTTAGCACAGGAACTCTTCTTTCCACTTCCCTGAATTCATTTTTTCTGCTAAGCCTGTGGAATTTCAGCGCACAATACACGACAGCAGGAACCAGAGCAAATATCCAAGTAACCATAATCAACGAAAGAATTAAAAATATGGCAGAAAATATCAAAAAGGTATCCAGCAACACATTAAAAATTTTTATTAACGAAAAGGCCTTCTTTATTTCAAGCAGCGCGTCTATTATTACTTTCATTGCTGCTCCTTCAGGTCGTCAATCTCTTCCTCTAATTGATCAATTTTTACCTTAAGCCTGGCAATTTCCTGGTTTCTAAGTTCAACTTCTCTGTTCAGGGTGGAAATATCCGATTCTAATTTAGTCTTCTGTTTCTCCAAACTATCTTTGTCAGATTTGATAAGCTCATATTGCTGCGATAAGTCTTCTTCACGTTTATTCTTAATAACAAGCGCCTGGGTTGTTTGTCCAAGCTCAGATTTTTTAGATTCAAGCTCCTGCGTTATGTTATTTAATTCCGCCAGTTTGGTATTATACCTGGAATTTATGTCAGTGAACAAATATTGGTAAAATATCGTTCCTCCCAAAAAGATTCCAAGAACCAGCAAAACAAAAAACAGCAGCGTAATATTGGCATCTTTGGTAATGAATCTTCCTACCTGAATTTGATTTTGCGAACCACCAATCTCTTTTCTATATTTTGTATCAAATGCCTTTTCTCTGACCTTGTCCAGGGCTCTTTCAGTTTGTTCTAGCTTCTTCAACTTTCTCTTCAGCAGAAACTTTTTAATAACGTTCATAAACCACTTCCTCCTTTGTTTTGCTGTCACTCAATCTCCTTATAAATATCTCAAGCAGGAACAAGAGTATTGCTGCTAATATAAAAGGCCACCTATAATAAACTTTTCCAAATACTACTCTCTTAGACAGGGTTCTTGCCTGCTCTACAATTCCATCAATATCGCTCGTATCAAACATCTTTCCTCCGGTTAACCCCACTACCTCTTGCAAACCAGGATTTAATCCAACACGCTCATATTCCTTATTATAATTCACAGCAAAGGTTGCCCCTAGTAAACTATTAAAGCCTGTTGAGTCAGGAAATATACTTGCACTATAAATATCATCTCCTACCTTATAGAACACCACATTTTCCGCAACCGGCTGCTCAGGTCCCTTATAAAGTATCTCAGCAGGCTCATTTATCTTGGTATCTCCTATGCTGACAAAGCTTTCACTTTTCCTTTCAGGATCACCTATAACCCAATTTAAGGTTCTGGTTAAAAGAACAGAATTTTCTTT
>JACOZS010000028.1 GCA_016181215.1 Candidatus Woesearchaeota archaeon | reverse complement strand
TGGGTTATTGATATGCCCATTATATCTGGAGGAGAATTTTTTATTACATCTGTTAATTTTTCCTGGTAGGTTTTATCGATTGTTTCATCAGCATCAAGAACTAATATCCATGGTTGTGTTGCCTGCTCAATCGAAAAGTTTCTTGCTGTGGAGAAATTGTCAGTCCACTTAAAATTGAAGATTTTTGAGGTATACTTTTTTGCTATTTCTATGGTTTTATCAGTGCTGCCTGTGTCTACAATTATTATTTCATGCACAAAATCTTTTACAGATTCTATGGCTTTAGCTATAAATCTTTCTTCGTTTTTAACAATCATACAAAGGCTTATCATGGTTACGCCGGCGGCAGGATTTGAACCTACACGTCCTTTCGGACAGCAGTTTTCCTTATATTGACTCAAGACTGCCGCACTACCAGGTTATGCGACGCCGGCATGGTAAAAACAAATTAAAATGTTTTTATATAGATATTGGTTTTGGGCAATATTTATAAATAAGTAGAAGTTCTTATTAAATGAAAAAAGCGGTGAATAGAAGTGAAAAATATCCAATTGGTTCTTATTGGTGCACTTTTGATTGTTATGCTGTATGGAATATACAATCATTTTTTAATAACTGGGATGCAAACTTTTGATTCTTCCGGATTAAGTATCACTCAATGCCAAGATGGGGGTGCGGCTGTGTCCGAAGGAGGATTTACTTGCGGGTTGGGGGGAACGGATGGCACAGATTCTTCCAAAGATACTGTTGGGGTGCCTTGGGATCTGCCTAAAATTAGAGGAAGTACAAAGTGTATTTATTATTGCGTTGTTGAAGTAAGTTATTCACAGCGGGGAGAATGCCGCGGAAATAGATGGATAAGAGTATACCCAGAAGAAGTAATTGGGGTTCAGTCTTTGGAATCTCCACCAGAATGGCAGATTGAGGAAGGGGCGGTATTGGATTCTTGGGAATGCAAAATTCCAGCAACCAAGAGTAAGATATTACCAAAAATTGATTTGAGATCCTGCAAAGCAAACGAAAAACATGTTATTGCTGAGTGTAAAAAAGCGTTTACCTCAGATGAAATAGATGCTGTTTCAGATCTCGCTAAAACTAGAACTGAAGCATGCGTTGAGAATAACCAAAATAGATGCAGAAGACCGACGCAAAGAGTAATAATGCAGGACTCTTCGCCAGTAGGACCCACTTTAGATTTTAGTTTAAGCAGAATTCTTAGATAAGTAGTAAACCTTATAAATTACTAGATTCTAATCTAGTTAGATAAAAAATGGAAGGATATGATGCTATTTTTGTATTCCCCAAACTTTGGGAGAAGGAGTTTAATCCTCCTACTCAGCCGCCCTTTGGCTTGTTAATGTGCAGCGATTTATTAATTAGAGAGGAAGGCCTTAAGGTATTTGTTTACGATGAAAGATTAGAAAGTTTGGGGATGGTTAACAGACAGGATTTAATAAAAGCAGTTAAAAAATCTGATCCTTTGTTTTTTGGCATTAGCACACAATCAGGACCAATGATAGAAAACGGGTTAATAGCAAGCAAGTTTTTCAGAGAGGAATGTCCTGATACGCCAATTGCATGGGGCGGAGTGCATCCTACTCTCTTACCAATGCAGACTATAGAACATCCTCTAGTTGATGTTGTAATTAATGGAGAAGGAGAATTACCCATCTTGAATCTGGCAAGAGAGATGAAGAAAAATGGAGTTAGAAGAAACAAGAACCTTGATAATATTGACGGGATTTACTGGAAAGATACGCAAGGAAATATCAAGGTCAATAAACCGCAAACCCCGGTTCCTAACCTTGATGATCTCAACATAAGATGGGATCTTGTCAATCCGAAACATTATATCAGGGAGATAGATGGCAAGAAAAATTTGAGCATAATCACCAGCAGAGGCTGTCCTTTTAGGTGCAATTTCTGTTATAATGTTTCCTTTTATGGAGCAAGAAAATTTAGAGGGTGGAGCGCAGAAAAAGTAATCAGCGAGATAAAAAAAATAGTTGAGTGGGGCGTTGAATACGTTGTGTTTGATGATGATTATATATTTGGCGATCCTTTGAGAATGTGGAAAATCCTGGATTTGAGAAAAGAGAATAAGATGGATTTTGAATGGAGCGCACCTATCAGAGGACACTTGTTAAGAGACAGTTTAACCAAGAAGATATCTGACGGTGGATGTAAATATGTTACAATAGGGGCTGAATCCGGAAGTTCAAGGATGCTGAAATTAATGGATAAGGATTCTGACGTGGATGCTTATTACATGGCTGCAAAAAATTTAAAGAAATATGACCTGGCGGCCCAATTCAGCTGGATATTCGGATTTCCAGGAGAGACAAAGGAAGACCTGTTCTTAACTTTAAAAACCATAAAAGATTTAGAAGACATAAATCCTAAAACAGATCATATAATAAATGTGTTTGCGCCTTATCCCGGGACTCCAAGTTATGATATGGCTGTAGAGCATGGATTTGAGCCGCCTAAGGAATTAGAAGGATGGACATCTAATTTTAGGGAGCAGTGCAGAAAATTAGTATATGTTAAAGACAAGGAATTATTAGAAGCTATTAGGTGGGCTGGTATATTCAGGGCAATGAAAAAAAGATCCAAGTATTATGCTAACTGGGTACAGCCCATAACCCAGGTGCTTGGTACAATATCTGAAATAAGATGGAAACATGACTTTTATGATTTTCCAGTAGAGCAAGACGCGGTTAAAATGGGAAGAAGAGTTCTAAATGCGGTTATGAAGAGCAGAATAAGGGTAGTAAATGCAGATGACGAGACGTCTTTAGGTTAAATGACAATTAAGAAAATGAGTTCGAATGGACATAGTCTTAGGAAGCTTAGAGCACATGGTTTTTGGTATTGTGAAACCTGCAATGAAGTTCTTAAAAACGACGAGACTTTACTAGAGGGAGGAGAACCACACCAAATTTAAGATTTGATCACTTCAATTAAGGTTAAGGCTAAGCGATCAGCAGCTCTTATAATATCAGATTCTGTTTTTCCTTGAACTATTATGCATTTTTCTTCGTATATTTTAGTTTTATTCCCTAAAGTTAATAGTATTATCCCGGTTTCAGAAGTTACGTCGTTGCAAGTTTTTATTGTTTGATTTGGGTCGTTCTTATACTGTTTTGTGAACGCACTGTTAACCGGAATGTTAAACAAGAATGGGTTATCTATAAATTTATTTATTTCTAAAGCGGCCATTGTAGTTTGGCTTGTTAAATTTGCATAAGGATCTATAGTTATGAATATTTCTTTTTTTCCTAGTAAGCTTTTTTTATCTATTTCTAGAGGGATCTCTTCTAATTTTCTTGGATCATGGATTGTATTAACATACGAAGGGACTTTATTTTCATTTATGAATATTTTTATCCTGTAAAATTCGCTTGATTTATCCCTGATTTTTTGGATATCAAATCCATTATAGTTGAAAACCGCTTCTTTATACTGCAGATATTGCCTAATTATTAGTATACTTATAAATATAATCATTAATATTACGAATATTATTATGAAAGTACCCACCTTTTTTTCTATTACTTTCATTTCTCTATTTTACTCCAATCCTGATGTTTTGTTATTAAATGTTTGCATTTAACTGAAGTATCGCAGCATATTTCGAAGCCAGAATCGCGAGTATCTTTGCTGAACCAGACATCATCAAAGGCCTCTTCGTCTTTGACGTAGCGGAATTTTACTTTTTCTAATACTGAACGATGAATTAATACACAGGATAAGCTGCAAACCTGGACATTTTCTATTAGTCTAGGTGCTTCTACATCTTCCAAACTTAATTGTTTTAGTATTTTTTTATAATCTCCACTGCTTAATTTTAACTGCTCTACTGTTTTAGGATATTTACCTGGATTAGATATTATGTGATTATATTCTTCCTTGGTCATCTGCATATACACCATGGGTTTAAGGCGGTTATTATACATTCCGCATACGACGGCACTTACCACTTTTTTATCATGAGAAGTTAGTTTTTCTATTACATCTCTTGGGGGGATTACGTCCTGCTCCAGACTTAATAAATAGTCATAATTATTTTTTAGAGCATATTCCCTTAATATATTTCTTGAACTTATTATTCTGTCCCTGGCTTTTTCTTGGTAAGGATCTTTGATAGCGTTTATACCAAGAGACTTTATCTTATTGTAGTAATCGTTTGTTTTTGAATTATCTACCAGAAGAATATCGTAATTTTTATAAGAGAGAGAGTTAATTGATTCAGAGTATTCTTTTAAACAATATTCCTTATGATCCGAGGTTGGGCATCCGACAAGGATTTTTATCATAAGATTACCATAAAATAATCTATTATAAATTTAACTAAAAAAGAAAAGAGAAATTAGCGCCTTCTTA
>JACOZS010000025.1 GCA_016181215.1 Candidatus Woesearchaeota archaeon | reverse complement strand
GGTTTATCTTTCATTTTACTCAAATATCTTCTCCATCTCAAAAACGAATTTCTTTGCAAACTTTTCCAATATTGTTAAATCTTTTACTTCCATTTTTTCCCCATATACCCGTTAGCCAGATAATTCGCTATCTCGTTATTTTCTCTTGGTATCCATTTCACTTTAAATTTATTAAAGGTATTCTTTAATTCAAACACTTCATCATATAAAGGTATTAAATTCTCTGCTTTAACCTGGTATTTTCCTCTTATTTGTTTGACTAAAAGCATACTGTCACTCCTTAGCATAATCTCTTCTGCGCCTATAGATTTAGCATATTTCAAGGCAGCTATTATCGCGCAATATTCAGCTTCATTGCAGGTTCCTCTGCCTAATTTCATAGATATCTCTTTTATTGCCTTGCGGTATTCATCATATATTACTGCCCCTATGAACATCTGTCCTGGATTTCCCTTACATGCTCCGTCTGTAAATATTGTAATTTTTTTCATAAAATTCCTCATAACCTTTCAATATTATATGGTTTCTTTCATTTTTCTTTTAATCCTGGATATACTCTTGCCATAAATTTCAAAACATCTTCTGCATAGTTCCTATCTAAAACTTTTCCGTAGTATGTCATTCTATTCCTAAAATATCTTAACTGATTCGCAAAATGCACATCATTATCAGTGATTCCAATTTCTTTTAAGTAGCTGACCTCAGCCTCATGCGCATAAAAACCTTCTGCCTTATATCCTCTAATAAGCATCTTTGCCCTTATCATTTCCATTAAAACATCATAGAAGGTTTTTATTATGATATTTGCATTCTTGTCGTCTAACCCGGCTTTCTTAAGGATTATGTTTCGGGCTTCATAATCTCTTTCTGATTCTTTAGCTAGAAAATTTGCTCTAGAAAGGTCTGGAGATTGAGTTTTTACGGTTCCATCACTTATAAATTCTTTAAACGATTTACTCAGTCTCATAACCTTATTCCTCCCACAAGTACAATCCCATTGCAAAGATTCTCCCTTAGATCTTTATGTATTTCTCTTACTGATTTATAAAAATTCAGATTTATCTTTCTTTCAAGCATCTTTTCAAAAACATTGAGATTCTGTTTTTTCTCTTCTCTTCCTATCACTGCGATATCTATATCGGAATTCACAGTGTCGTCTCCTCTTGAATAACTCCCAAAGAGTATTATTGTAACCCCTGGAAATTCTTCCTCTAAAAAATCCGACAATCCTGATTCGTACAATAATTTCAAATTTTCTGCTCTTTTCAGCTGTAATACCTTTTGATTATTCCGGTTTAAGGTTATTAAGTTAAGATTCATTGGTTTTAGCTTCTCCATAATAACTAATCCTTCTTTTGCTAGCCCGGGCAATGATTTAGCTACCGCAGTAGCCGATACTTTAAGCAGTTTTGCTATATTTCTCTGATTAAGTTTCTCTCCTGTCTTGATGCACAATATTCTAAATATCTCAATCTGCAAACGTGTAAATTTAAGTTTATAAGTATCCATATTAGTTTATACGTATAACTTTAAGTTTATAAACCTTTCCATCCTATAAAACGGCTATCCTCCCTGCATCTGTTAATTTTGGTTTTTCTTTCATCTTATTTATCCGCAATAACCCTTATATTCCTTTAGATATCTTTTAAAAAACCATTTTAAAAATATGCCTTCATCCTTTTTCACCTGGGATCTCTCTAAAGCATTATAATAACTATTCCTGTTTTCATAATATACATCCATCATTGGATATCCATTTTGATTAAGCACAAAATTCATTATTAATCTGCTTATCCTCCCGTTTCCGTCTGTAAATGGATGAATTGTAACAAACCTTAGATGCGTTAAAGCTGCTAATTCTACTGCATGTTTTTTACTCTTATGTTTGGAATACCAGTTAAAGAAATCTCTTAACAAGATATCTATTTCTAGAGCTAAAGGAGGCATAAATTTTGAACCTGATATTTTTACTTGGTGATGCCTTATTTTGCCTGCTATTTCGGGTTTTGTCTGCTCAAATAATTTCTTATGCCAATGCAAAACCGTCTGCATAGATAAATCTCTCTCGTAATGAATCATTTCGTAAAACGCTGCTTTATGCGCTTCTGCTTCCTTCACGTCTCCTATTGGCCTGTTGCTTGGCGTAATTCCCCTTTCCAGGAGATTGGCTGTTTCTCTCAAAGTTAAGGCAGATCCCTCTATTCTTTGAGTATCATAAGTGAATTTAACAGCAAATGCGTTTAATTCCTTTTCTCTCGCAGATAAGGGCATTTTCTTTATTTCTTTTAGATAATTAATCTTTATCTGGTCAAATAGGCTAAACCATTTTTCCCTGTATATCTCAGAAAGGAACTCCTTTTTTATTTGTTCTATGTTCTTTGGTATTTGTTTGCCCAAGTATTTCTGTTTTTTTACTAATCTTCCATTTTTCCTTAAGGAATGTTCCAAATAATAGTAAGTCTGATTTCCAATTATCCTTTTCTTCAAGTTTGCCATGTAAATCTTACACCATACATATTTATAAAGTTTACTATTTTCTTTAAAATGTGGGGGTAAATAAATTAGGATTATAGTCTTCCAATGGCTTCTAGTAGTTTCTTATGAGATTCAAATACTTTATTAAATAGTTCAATCTCTTCCTTTGGGATCTTCTTTACTTTCTTATCTTTTAAATTCCTTAATTTTGCCATTTTTCAACCACTCCTTGATTTTTGTAATGATTATTTAAAATAATCCTAATGCTCTTAGTATCAAGTATATAAAGAATAGAACCAAGCCAGATTTTAATAGGGTCAAAATAAAATCTTCCCTGCCTAGTTTATTCTTTTTTTAGGTTATCCTTCCCCTTATAAGACAGCAATCTTTCCTGCATCTGTCAATCTGTATTTTTCTTTCATCTTATCTTCAGGTTAAGCAGCCTCTCAGCGGTCTTCCTCCCTTCTTTGGTTCTCTTGAGATTGGAATAGAATCTGTTAGCTATTTCTATTTGGGAATCTAAAAACTTAACGAGGGGAGGCTTCCATTTAGACCTGGGATTCTCTCTAACAAATCTAGCCCACCTTACTATTTGTTCTTCTCGTGATTTATCCATCATTTTAATTTAAATCTCTTAATCATTCTTTTAATCTTATTTACTTCGAATTCATCAACTTTGCCCTTGTACACTTCTCTCAAATACCTGGCATCCTCTAAATCTTTATCTGATTTTAACAAGTCCTCTTTAAACGCGAGATTCATTTCCACGCTTGAAAAATATAGACTTAAGCCTGTCAGCGGAAGTTTCTTTCGAGTTTTAATCTGGTAGTCATCAAGTTTGTCTTTTACTAATCTAACTTCCATTTCCGGCAGTGGATTATCTTTCTTAACGTACCTGACACTTGTATTGTTAATTAAATAATCGTAAATCTCTTTAACGTCGTTAGTTTGTACGCATACAAATCCATGCTTTTCCAGATCATTATGTAATCTAATAAGCTCTTCCTCATTTAATCTATCCAAAATAATATCTATGTCCTCTGTACCACGAGAACGACCATGCATTATAATAAGAAATCCAGAAACTACAGCGTACTTGCAATGTTTTTCAACTACTGAAACAAAGGCCTCCGCAAATTTTTCTAAAATTGATTTATCTTTTATGAGTCTTTCCATATTATAAAACTGCTATCCTCCCTGCATCTGTTAATTTAATCCCTTCTTCTGTCTCTATTAATCCTAAATTCTCCAGATCCTTTATATTCCGGTAAAGCATGGCCGGGCTGATATCCACTTTTTTAGCCAGTTCAGATAAATTCTCAAACTTACTGTCTTCTATTGAAAGGAGCACTTTCTTCTGCGAATCAGTCAGATTAAAGCTTAGTTTAGGCAGGTAAACTACGGTATTTTTATCCTCAGTTGGATTGTAACCGATTTTCTTAATCCGGTTAACTCTTGCGTAAGCGCCATATAAAATACCAAGAGCCATTGTTTTTCTTCCGGATGTAACATTAACGTAGATTAGATCTTCCTTGGGCATGTGATCTATTATCTGGACTACTTTTTTAGCCGTAGAAACAATATCATAAGGGTCTATTTTATCGTATTTAATATCTAGAACGCGTCCAAATGAGTCGTCTATCACTTTTATTGCTTCTTCCTGGACTTTATCAGCTTCCTTGTTAACTAAAAGGAATAACCTGTCTACTGCCAGCCGTGTAGCAGCCAAAATAACCGGATCAGGACCGTATAAAGAAGCTATCAGTACTTTGCCCATTTCCCCCCCAGGAATTTCGGTTGTTTCCTGGTTTATAACCTTTTCTTCTTCCATTTTAAGTTTCTAATTTAGCAGGGTAAAGATACTTATTTATATACTTTTCTATTATTTAGTAGAAAGATTTATATATTAGTTTATTTAGTAGAAAGATTTATATATTAGTATATTCTCGTTATGGTGTGACTTAGAATGTACAAAGGAATAAAATCGGAATTTGTAAGGAATAAAATCAAAGGAGCTAATTGGAAAAATAAACAGTATATGGATGACTTAATTTTATTAGAGGGGTTAGTAAGACGTGGACCACCTAAGGAGGGTATGGCAAGGTTATACGGAGGTAACGCATATATTAGACTCAGGAAAAAATATTGGGATGAATTTAAGGCTTTATGTGAGGAATTAAATCCTAAAGCTATGGAATCCCATTTGAGGATGGAAAGGGAATTTGAGGAGGCTAATAGAAGATACAATTTAAGGCAAAAGAAGGAAGAAGAACGAGCTAAGAAAGAATGGATAAAAATGGGAGGCGTTTTATGAGACGTTTTATGAGAAAATCTCCATTATTCAAATGTCTTAGATGTATTGAATCATATAATAAATCCAAAAACAAGTTAAAAAAATGCCGTTGTGGTTGCAAAGTATTCTTATCCATACCAAAAACAATGGGATCAAACTTACTTTTTACATTATTGTATTTGCGACAGGAGAGAAAAGCAATGGAGAAACTAGTCATGAAATTCTGCAGGGATTATTCACATTTTAAGAAACCTATAGTCATTGAGATAGAACAGTTAAGGAGGAAATTTTAGGAATGAGGCTCTGCAAATATTTTAATTCGATAGGAAGAAAATGTGATTTTGAAAACTGCCTAGAATTTGCTGAATTTATGGTTATGAATGATTTATTTGTTTCTTATTACTGTGATGAGCATAAACCTTCTGTAGACAGAATAGAATATGAAACTGAGATAAAAACGGATTTTAACAAAATGAAGATGTTCAGGATGAGCACTAAAGTTGATTTTTATAAAGAAGCAGAGAATACATTCAGAAAAGCATACTTTGCCCTTAAAAAGGGGAAAAAATTAAAATTCAGAGTATTAATAACTCAAGAAGATAAAATATATTTGGCGCAATTCAGAATGCTTCCATGGATCACAGCAGAAGGTAAATCTGAAAAAGAAGTTATTAAAAATATTCGAGATGAACTTAATAAATATTTAAACAAGTTAAAAAAATCAGCTAAAAAATCAGCCCTACCCATAGAAGAAAAAATAATGGAGATTGTTAAATGAAAATCCAATATATTCTTTTATTAATCATATTCCTGATGGGCTGTACAGGACAGACTGTTTATGTTCATCCAACAAGCCCAGAACAAGAAGTTGAAGAAATAGAAATAATTCCTCCTCCAGACCCAATACCAATGAATGTTCCAGAAACTTTTCCAGGATTGTGGGTTAGAGTGGATACAAGATACTATTACATAGACGGAAATACTACCCAAGATTTGACGAATGAAATGCAGCTTAAAGGTCCTAGAATCCCTAGATATGACCATAATTCTGCAGGAGCAGCTACATGGGATATTGAGAAAAGACATACTACTCTTCAAGATAGCAATGGGTGCAAGATAAATCAAGATGAGATTCAGGCTTATGTTCCTGTATTAATTGATCTGCCAAAATGGGTTAATTATGACAAGGTGAGCCAGGCAGAGAAAAATTCTTGGAATAAATATCTGATATATTTACATACTCACGAGAAAACTCATGCAGACATAACAATAAAATATGCCAAAGAGTATGTTACTTATCTTAGAAATTTGGGTTATTTCGCAAGTTGTGATGAACTAAACAAACATGTGGATGAGTATTATAACACGATGCGGAGAAACTTGGAGAGAGAACAGTCACAATATGATGAGGATGAGAAAAATGGAAATCAATCATAAAGAACCAAAATT
>JACOZS010000024.1 GCA_016181215.1 Candidatus Woesearchaeota archaeon | reverse complement strand
TTGATCCAAATTATTTAGATAGATTTAGGGATATATTTCGAGAATATGACTTGAGGTTTGAGACAAAAACCCGATTTTAGGGGAATGTTTTTAGATTAAAATGAGAATAGGTTTTCCAATTGATTCACAGAATTATGAGAAAAGATTAAACTATTTAGAAAACGGAGGGGCTTCTCATGTTGATGTTATCACTTGGCCTCCCAGGGATTTTGATTCTTTCAGAAAACCCGGAAATACAAGAGAGAACACCAGATTATACAGGGAATTTACCAGGAATTTAGGAGAAAGATTGAAAGGCATGAACCATATAGAGAGTGTTTCATTTCAATTACCTTATTTCTTAACTGCAAGTCCAGAAACAGATTGGACGTTTTTAAGAAGAAGTTTCCCACGTTCTTACAGAGAAATAAGAGAAACAATAATGTGTTTGGATGCGGTTGCTGGTATTTCTGGCAAGACTCCTTATTTGAGTGTGCATCATCAAATTGAGATGCCTTTACCTGAAGATGCTAACTTGGAAGATTTGTTAAAGGAAAAGAATAGACTTTTAGATCTTGCTAAAGCTGATTTAGATTCCGTCTTAGGTATAGCTAGTAAGGGGAGTATTCAGGTATCTTTGGAAAATACTTCTTTAAACTCGAAAGATGAGGAAGGTAAGCTTACTGGAAGAGATGAAGTAGCATGGTTATGTGCAGAAGATTATGAGACCTTGGGTAAGGATATATCTGTTACTTTAGACCCATGTCATGTTGTAATGCAAATCGAAGCATTCAAATCTGGAAAAGTTCCTAGAAGATTAGAGCTTTTAAGAGCTGAAGTGGGGGGCATACCGCTCTCCTTGCGTGGAGAAAAGATTGCCGGGAGATATGATCTATTTGATTTTGTTGATGCCTTGGAAGTCAATGGAAGAAACATTGTCATGGTTCATGTTAATGGTTGTTCGGGTGCTGGAGTTGAATGTCATGGGCTAGTTCCTGGAAAAGCCGGGGATTTAATAAACTGGCGTGAGCTTATAGACAATCCAAGTTGGGCAAGTTGGGATTCTGGAGCTGTTTGGATTCCAGAAGTTCAGGGTTCACATATAGATGATCCAAGTAAAGCTACAGTAGATGAAAGAACTGGATTAAATGCAGATTTAATTTATACTTTAGACTTTATTAGGAATTTTGCTGAAACTGAGTTTTAATCTATTTTTATATGTTTTAATATATCAGCTGAGCCACACCAAAAGAAGACATGAACTTATAATATAATGCTAATTTCTAGAAATCAATTCTGTTTTGAAAGGGAAAGAGAGTTCTATTTCTTTGAGTTTAGACATTCTCTTTCTAAATCCGATTATCATTATTCCAATTACTTTGCCTGTTTTTTCATCTATTCTTTCTGAAATTCCTCTGCCTATATCTCTAAAGTAACCTTTTCTAGGTTTACCTAATTGAAGCTCAAAAAGATCCCCTTCTTCGTCATAATATATATGTACTTTTTCTTTCATTCTATTTTATCAACAAAATAACTTGTGATTACAAATCCTTCTCCGTTTAAATATTTAACTATCACTCTTAAGTATTTTGCTTTTGAACTTATTTCTTTATAATATCTATAATAATATACTACCCCCTTTGCTATATCCGAATAATCGCATATCTTATGCGGAGCTATTAAGGTAGCTTCTATATATCCTAGTTTTCCCTGCATTTCTGGATGTTTAGATACTATAGGTTTCAATTGTTTTTTTGATAAATATAGTTTTCTTTTAGTCCGGTCTATGATTTCAAAAATGATCGACATGCGCCTCGCGACAAAAAATCGGTTTATAAAGTTTATGCAGAAAAATCCGGAAGATTTTCGCAAATTTGACCAAAAAACATATAAAGACAGGTAACTTAATTTTCTGTATGAAAAAAGACACAATAAGAATCCCTAAAAATGAGTACAAGAAATTAAAGAAAAAAGCAGATTTAAGTGACGATCTCTTAGCTGAGTTGGTTAAAGGTTTAGAGGATATAAGGCACGGAAGAATAAAACCATGGAAATAAGGTTATAGTTTAAGTTTCTTTTTAATCTCTTCTTTATAGAAAGGCATCAGGCTTTTAATTGTATTTATTATCTCCCGTTGATCTTTCTTATCACTAATAGTTATAATGAATACGACCACGTACTCTTCATAAATTAAATAATAAAAACGAAAACCTTTGCATTTTTTCTCTCTAAAGAATCTATAACCTAGAGGTTTTCCGGCATAAGGATTTACTTCTAATTGATCAATTTCCTTCTCTATTTGAAGTTGAACTGATTTATCCAATTCATTAAACCTTTTTTCAAATTGTTCTGTCTTAAAAATCTTAAACATTGATGCGGATGCAAAACCCCCCTTTATAAGATTTATGCAGAAAAATCCGGAAAGTTTACGGTAGAAATTAGTAACTATCCTAATCTATTTATTGAGATTTTGGCATTAGTGAAAAATAAAGATTTATGCGTTTATAGCAAGATTTTAATATCTTTCTAATTTAGGTTACTTTGGAAAATCATGGATAATTATGATAAACTAAGAAAGGAAATGAATGCGCGTCGAAAATGCCAAATATTGTACGCAAAAGAGATCGGTAGACGTTTAAGTTATCTAATAAAAAATGACATGGATGCAGGAAAAGTAATATCCATACTAGAAATCGAAATATTACCAGAAATTGAGCAAATTATTGATGGCGCTTCATCAAGATTACTTCTCAGATTTCTTGAATCTGAAAAATCCAATGAAGGCTTGACTGAAAAGACTGAATCGCTTGTAACTAAAATTCTTTCGTTTTTTGCTGGAAAAACTATTGAGAGGATTCCAAGGGCACAACTTAGGTCCTCGGAATATGACCATCTTACGCGTAGCCAAAGAGCAGTTTTAAGGGCTTTGGCTGGGATGCCTGATGAAGCTAAGCAACTAAATGAAAGGCGATTAGAAGCTGCAGTAACTGGGTTGGTTGGTAAAGGCCTTCTTGATGAAACCTATATTTCAGATCTTAAGAGACTTAGTATTCTTAAAGATAAGAATACAAGTCTTCCCAAGCTTCAGAATGAGTTTGTAACAAGAGTACAAATTACAAAAAGCGAACCAACTTTTGTAAGACCAGATATTGAAATTGATTGGGATTATGTGGATTTAATGGCTGGTGTTTATGGGCTGTCTCAACTTCAAGCGGTTAAGATTCTGGCGACAATAGGTGAACAAGAATTTGAAAGAAGGGAATCAGAAGCGAAAGATGTTCTTGGAAATCATCTAAAAGATACAGGAGGGTTCTTGCGAACGCGCCTTGAGGTGGTGATCGCTCCAGAAAGAAAATGGAATATATACATGAGGGCACTTAGACAAGGTATTTATGCTCTTGCAAGTGATTCTGGTTTTTCTATTTTTAATCTACCTACTTTAGATGAGGTTGTTGGATCGCAATCAGTTTCGAGCGATTCAGAAAAACAACAAATACCTGAAACCATTTGTTCAGAAGAATCAACTTTCTCGGTTTCTAAGCAAGTCCTTGGACTATTTGACCGACTTTATTCCGAAGGAACACTTGAATTAGAATCTTATTTTCATTTAGGTGAAGCAAGAGGAATAGATGCTGCAAATATAATTAAAAGACTAGCGAACATGTTGGTTTCTAATAGGTTTGAATCTGATGTTTCTTCTGGATTATTTCACGATGCAGGTGACAAAAGAATAAAAATGTCATTCCGAACAGAAAAGGCTTATGAGTCCTTCAAACAAGCATATGATGATTATCTTTTTTCAATCAAAAGATAACTTTTAAATAACTCCCTTATTGAGGCTTCTTTATGAGGGTAAAGTATAAGTTCGGGGAATTTTATAGCAAGCAAGAAACAGTAGAAAGCTATGATGGAATTAGGTTAAGATATTTTCATAGAAGAATACACAGAAAATTAGAAAGATTTGCGGCTGTTTTTTATTTAAGGAAGAAATCCAGTATATTGGAGGTTGGATGCGGCACGGGATTCGTAACAGAAGAACTTGGGAAGTATGGGGGTGTGACAGCTATAGACCCATCTGAACACATGCTTGATTTGGCTAAAATGAGGGTAGGAAACAAGGCCAAGTTCGAAAAGAAAGGGGTATTTGATATGAAATATAAAAACGAATTTGATTCAGTTGTTTCCTTTAGAGTGCTAAATCATTTTGACGATAAGAATGTAATCAAAGCTTTAAAGAAGATGAAAGACGCAGTGAAAAAGAACGGATTAATTGTATTTACCTTAGAGAACAAGTCATATTTAAGGGGCTTTATCCAGCTTATATTTTCAAGAAATAAGGCTCCTTCTTACAAACATTCTTTAGATGACATAGATATATTAACTAAAGAGGCAGGATTAAAAATTAAGGATATTTTAGCAATACAACATACCTGGTTGTTATTGCCTTTACACTTTATAGGAGAGATAATCAGGAGCAAAAAATACGAGTTAAACAGCTTAATCTAATTAAAGAAGCAATTAAAGAAAAACATGAGTATGGGGTACTTTCTATTTTAAGGGAGAAGGAAAAAAATAATGAAGAAAATCATTTTTTTGTGGCTAAAACCAGGCATAGAAAATTAGTACAAGGATTGATGCTTCCATTTTATATCTTAAGACTTTCTAGAAAGTATGATATTTTTCATTTTTTATGGACTCCGAGTTCTATTTATCATAGACTTATAATAAAACTATGCAAACTCTTAAGAAAGAAAGTTGTATTCACTGTAATCAGTGGATATGACAAGAATTATAACCATATTAAGAATTCTAATTTAATTATTGTTCAAAGTACCAGAATGAAGGAACACCTGATAAAAAATTTCGGATTATCTTCAGAACTAATTTATCCAGGAGTGGATCTTGAAAATTTCAAGCCAGGAAACAAAAGCAGAACTATCTTGTTTGCCGGAATGCCTTATAGAAATGAATTATTAAATTCAAGATGTGTTTTTGAATTACTCTTGGGATTTAAGAGAGTGCAGGAAGATTTGGAAGATATACATCTTATTTTGGTTTTTAGAGGCGGAGAAACAGAGAAAACTGTCAGAGACTTTATAGAAAAGAATCAGATTAAAAATGTAGGTATAATAAGCGGGTACGTTGATCTTTCTGGAATAATGAGCAGAGCAGGAATTGTAACAAATATTTACAGAGGAATCATACCGGACATGCCATTAAGCGGAGTAGAAGGGATATGCTCAGGATGCGTTTTATTAACTGCTGGAGGCAGCGGATTAGCTGATCTAACCATCAAAGCGAATGCTTCTATTTTAGTTAAGGCTGATGAGAAAAGTATAGCTGACGGAATAGTGAAAGCATTTAAGAATATGAATAAAATCGGAAATAACGCATTAAAATTAAGAGAATTATTTGACAAAGAGAGATTCAAAAGAGAGTCATTGAAAATATACGAGATGATTTAGATGGCTGGAAAGAAAGAAACAATATACGTTTTTGGACTTGGAGTACTAAGCAAGGTAATTACTTATGTTTTATTGTTGGTTTTTGCTAATTATTTTGCCAAACAGGAGTATGGGGAAGCCAGCTTTGTCATGAGTTTATTTCATCTAATACTTTACTTTTCTTTAATAGGCATTCCTTACGTTCTTGTTCCTTGGATAGTCAAAGAAAGAGACGTTCACAGTGTTTTTTATTCACTTTTATTTTTAGTTTTGGCAATAACTGGACTTGGAGTTTATTTATCTCTTGATAAGCTGTGGATAATGCCTCTTGTTTTAAGTTATCCTTTTTTGTATTTAAGAGGAATTGCAGGCTCGTATTTACAGGCCAGATATAGGTATGACACGCTTCAGATTTCAAATACCTTATTTCAACTGCTTACTTTAGGCATAGTTTTCTTTTACAAGGAATTAGGGAAAACTGGCATAATCTTAGGTTATGGAGCTAGTTATTTTATAGTCTCTTTATTTTTAATATTCGTAGAGAGAAAAGCACTTTTGAATTTATTCAGCAGATTCAGATTTAAATTTAGAACTATACTGGAATACGCGGGCAAAGGATTAATCACTTCGTTACTCTATGTTTCCTTTGCGTTTTTGAACTGGATAGACTCTACTATTCTGGGGGTATTAAGCACTTTTGAGAATGTTGCTTCTTATAATGTTGCTGGACCAATCTCTAACATAATAACAATGATTCCGATTTCTCTTGGTATGTTTTTATTAACAAGAAGTGCGGAACTGCACGGAGTGAAATCTGCAAGAGTGTTAAAAAGAGTTGTAAGGATATCTTATACACTAAGCATAATCACTGCGATAATCCTGATCTCTTTTATACATCTGATAACTGGAATATTCTTTCCTAAGTATGCGGGGATAGAATTGTACATTACAATATTAACTGTAGGGATTTTATTTTACTGTGTTTATAATCTGTTTTATGCTCATTTAGTTGGTCAGATATATCCGGAAAAAGCTTTATTGCCAATAGGGAGTGCTGCCTTGTCGAATATATTATTAGACATTATTTTGATACCAAAATACGGATTATATGGTATTACTGCAGCAACCATGCTGTCTCATATCCTAGCATTTACTTTATTATTATGGAAACTTGGAATGTTAAAAAATTTTTGGCCGGTTTATCTGATGTCCTTTAGTTTGTTTGCTGTTTATTATCTTGGGTATTATGGGATTTTAAGTTTGCTTGCAATTGTTCCTTTGTTGTTTTTATTTAAGTTGATAAATAAAGAAGATATTAAAGTAATGGTTGAAACTTTTAGAAGCATATTAAGAACCTAGTCCGATTAGGCTAACTCCCAAAACAATTAATAAGATACCAGTCCATTTGTAAGAGTTTATTTTTTCTTTTAACATAAACATTGAAAAAATAATTACCCAGATGTAACCGGTTGACATCAATGGAGCTAGAACAGAAACCTCTCCTCCTTTGAAAGCGTATATTAATGGTAAGAATGAAGATCCCCATAATAAACCCCCTTTCATTAGATTGTTATTGAGTAATGTTCCTTTTATGGATAAAGAGAAATATTTTGCTCCTTTTTTCCAGTATATGGGACCCAGAGCACCGTATAATGAACCAACGAGTACAAGTATTATAGCCCAGAGTTGAGTTGTCATTTTTTAGAACCTCTTCCTACGAAAGC
>JACOZS010000062.1 GCA_016181215.1 Candidatus Woesearchaeota archaeon | reverse complement strand
GACAGGTATTAAACTTGGTAAAATAGAAACGATCTATCCTTTGAATTTTAAGAGAATTTAGCCAATACTTTTTAGATTTGTTTATATTTCTGCCGTTGGTTTTCTCATTTACAGTTAAGCTTATAACAAAATCTTTTTTATTGATGTTGAAATAGCTATTAAATATTTCTATAAACTCTTTATGTGCCCTATAATTAATATTACTTAAATAAACTCCTTTCTGGAGAGAACCGTCACCTAAAGTCAAATACAAACATCTGAGAACAGCAGGACATAACTTTAATTTTTTATTAATTAAGAGGTGCTCTTTAGTAAAACTCTTGATAATTATCTTGTCCCCAAGTGTATTAAAATTACTTACTTTTTCCAGATCTAAATCAATATCTTCATATGGCAGTTTCATAGCGTTAACGTTAACTGATGAAGGTTATTTCTTCTTTTCGTGAATGGGTTTCTGGGCTTTTGAATGAGCCTGCTTTGTACGTTCTTTTCCTCTTTCTTTAACAGCTATCTTTTCTTCAGGGGTTATCGGTTTTTTTGATTCTTTTCTTTCTGAAACCGGATGCGTCAAGACTTCTTTTTTTTCTTCAGCTTCTTTTTCAATATGCTCTTCTAGTTTTTTATCTTCTACTTTTAATTCCGGTTGTTCTTTTACAGCAGAAGGTTCTAGTGATTTTTCTTGAGGGGCATTTATCAAATCGGCTTTAACGATTTCAAATTCCTTCTCTTTGATCTTAATCTTCTCTTTCCATACCTTTATCTGGACCTTGTGAGGAGGATTTTTTCTTCCCTGAGAATGCAGATATTCATTGAGATATTTACCAATCTTAACTTCGTCAGATTTCATATGGCGTTGTAGAAATTGACGCGTGGCTGTAACTGCCTTTTCAGCTCTTCTGTAAATAGGCACTTTATGAATTTCTGATCTTAGGTTTATTGTGTAAATTCTTTCTTCTGCCATTTTAAGCATTAGTTTTTGTTCTCCTCCAAGAACGTTTTATGTGAGTATGCCTGCCTGGATGGATTCTTCTTGTTTTTCCATATATCTTTAAGACTGTCCAAAATGGAGCCCATCTAGTTTGGCTTCTTCTCTTTGCCAAGCGCTGCTTACGGGCAGGAGGCTTAACCCTACTCATTATAATTCCCTCCATTTAAGACTTCTTCCGACTGTGCCTCTACTAATCTTTACTATTGAAGCTATTTTTCTATAGGATAAACCGGTCTTTCTTAATTGAACCATATCTGGTAATCGTTTAATAACCTCTTTAGGTGAATTGTGATGTTCTTTATAATTATTTAATAACATTGCTAGATCTTTTTGTTTCCTGCTAATTGTAAATCCTATCATAGAATAGTATGATCTAAGACACCTTTCCGAGTGGATACTCATCCTAAATTTGTCTTTGTGGAGAGAAGCTTCTATTCCTGAATTCCCTAAAAGAGATTGGATATCTAACATTCCTTTCTCATTCTTCGTCATTGCCGATATGAACTTTGCTCTAATAGAAACACTGCCTTGTGAATCAAAAAACCCCCGCAAATAAGCAGCCTTATATGAGCTATTGGCACTTTTAATTATTTCCGGAACTCTCCAAATTTTTTCTTTAAAAGGGATCCTATATTTTTTAAAACTCTCTGCCGCGGATTTTGAAAAGAGCATAACTCTATACTGTCTGCTACTTGTTTTTATTAAATTGCTTGGTGGTTTGGTTACGGTGTATCTTTTACATTTAAGACCAAAGGTTTTTTCTAAACAATATTGGAAATAATCAACAAAGTCTTTATCTATTGCGTCTAATCCGATTGCATATTTAGATATATAACCATCTCCTGGACCAATTACACCCAACATATAAGCAGATTCCTTAGTTAATTTAAAAGACTTAATTCTTTTGATTTTAAATCCATGATATACTGTTCCTGACACATATTTTGCATCTTTTAAAAATCCTTCATATATCCCTAACCGTTGCAGATAAGATCTAAATTTGAAGAATTTTGGATTCGCTGCTCCTCTTTCCCATCTAGATATATTAATTTGTGGAATTCCAATCTCCCAAGAAGCAGTCATTTGAGATCCAAACTTTTTCTCTCTCTCCAACTTAATTCTTTCTTTACCTTTATCTGTTAATACAATGCATAAATTTTTCATTACATTCATTTTAATCTCAATAACTTATTTTTGTTTGTTTTTTTGGATCTGTTAATTGTAATAATATATTCTTTAATTCTCGATCTGATATTTTTTCCTTGATTTTTCCTTTTTGTATCAATTGAGCCATAATTGTCAGTACTTGTAACGCTTTTTCCGGATGCGCCATTTTTAGGTTAGAGTAACGCGAGATTGCTTCTGAGGCCATAAATGCTTTTACAAGTTGTTCTAAGGCACGCACCTGCTGTTCAAGCTCTTGCTGTTCCTTAATCTTTTGTTGAAAATCATTATTTTCGGCCATGTTATTTTGATTTTAATAGCTGGGTGGCTAATTTGTCAAGGAAGCTTTTTCCCTTTGGAGTTAAAATTCTCCCTTTGTGGACGTTTTTTGTTTCTTTAGATAAATATCCTACTTGTTCTAGTTGCTGCAATATTGATCTTATTATTTTACCTGCGCCTTTTTTTGTTCTTTCCGGCTTATACATATGATTTTTTTTGATGCCATATTTCCTGCGCAGTTTTTGAGTGCCTATTGGACCAAGCAAGTAGACTTTTCTCATAATAGATGCCGCTCTATGATAATACCATTCTGGATTCATAGGGGGTCTTTCATGGCCAGATGAGGTTTTAACAAACATTGTCCATGGAGGAGTTTTAATCTCCTTTTTCAGGGCTTCAGCTGCTACTTTAACCAATTCCTCTGGGTTTACGTCGAATATTGTTGCCATTTTAAAGAGAGATAATGTTCTTTAGGAGGGTTTAAAAAGATTGCTGTGGTAGTCAGATTTTCTTTAAATTATATCCTTTTTCCATATCTTCTATAGTATAACCTTTGGATTTTATTAAATCACGTAAACGGTCCGCTTCTTTCCAGTTTTTAGCTTTTCTTGCCTTTTCACGTTTTTCAACTAATTTATTTATTTCTGATGGTATTTTTTCTGTTTTCAAATCGAATATTCCAAGTATTTTATTAATTTCCAGCAAAAATTTGTAGGATTTTTTACTTCCACCAAACTTATTTATCTGACTCATGAATTCGAATAAAACAGACAACGCTTTTGGCGTATCAAAATCATCATCCATAGCTTCAATAAATTTCTGCCTTGTTTTTTCTATTAATACTAGACTATCTTTTTGTTTAGAATTTTTTAGCCGTAAGGCGAATTCATTTAATCTTGACAAAGAGTTTTTAGCTTGTTCAAGTGAATCTGGATTAAAATCTATTGGGCTCCTATAATGAGAAGAAATAAAGAAATATCTTATGACCTTTGGCGAATAATTCTTTATGGCCTCGCGAACAGTCATGAAATTTCCCAAGGATTTTGACATTTTTTTGCCTTTAATATTAAGGAAACCCGTGTGAAGCCAATATTTGACTAATGGTTTCTTTGAAATAGATTCCATCTGAGCTATTTCAGCTTCGTGATGGGGGAATATCAAATCAACTGCTCCGCCATGCAGATCATATTGCGGACCAAAATGCTTTTCAGTTATAGCAGTATCTTCAAGATGCCAACCCGGACGCCCGAGATTTAAAGAAGATTTCCAAGCAGGCTCGTTTTGTATTGAGAATTTCCATAAACAGAAGTCAGCTTTGTTTTTCTTCTGAACCGATTCGTCTATTCTTGTTACAGCGTCTTCAGCTTCTTCAGTAGTCCTTCTTGATAACTTACCATAATTTTTGAATTTGGATGTGTTAAAATAATAACCGTCGTTTGTCTTGTAAGCGTAACCTTCTTTTATCATGCGTTTAACCTGAGATTCTATTTGTTTTATATAATCTGTTGCTCTTGCGAACTTATTGATAGAAGTTACATCAAGGGATTTCATATCATTGTGGTAAATGGATTCGAACTTTCTTGAAAGGGTTTTCCAGGAGACATTAAGTTGTTTTGATCTTTCAATAATACGGTCATCTATATCAGTTACGTTTTGCAGATAAAATAACTTGTAACCTGAATAACGCAGATATCTTGCTATTATATCAAATTGAATATAAGTTTTTGCGTGACCTAAATGGGGAAAATCGTATGGGGTAATTCCACACACGAACATATTTACATTTTTGCCTTTTAGAGGCACGAAAGGTTCTTTTTTTCTGGTCAACGTGTTATAAAGTTTTAACATCTTATAGGGTACATAGGATTTACTTATAAAGTTTTACTTGGGGGCAACTCTGAATACAAAAGGCTCCTGGGCAGAGAAGTCTGAACATATTGGTTCTAAACATGAAAGGATGACTTTTAGTTTATAGGTTCCGAGCGGAGCATCTCTTGGATCTATTGAGATTAAATCACGAGCTGCAAATCCGGATTTTAGAAGGAACTCTGATTCATCCCAGCTAAGCCAAGTAAGAACTTGTTGTGCTGGGGCATTCGGAGGACTGTCTATTATCTGGATATTGTACCTAAAGCGATGAGATTCTGGAAGCATATTTCTTATTATAAGAACAACATCAGAAGATTTACCTTGGGTAACGGTTATTGAGGTTGACTGCAGTTTTAA
>JACOZS010000061.1 GCA_016181215.1 Candidatus Woesearchaeota archaeon | reverse complement strand
ATTGTCAAGTATCTAGTCTATCCGGGCTTGGGTTTGATTTTAGGCACGAGTTTTCCTATAGTTGCTGTTGTATCCGGAAGCATGGAACATCACCCTTCTGATTTTAATAATTGGTGGGAAGCAAATAAAAACTGGTATGAAGAAAAGAATTTTACTAAAGAGCAGTTTGAAGATTTTCCTCTTAGAGATGGTTTTTTGAAAGGGGACATTATGATTTTATATGGGGTAGAACCGAAAGATATTAAAACAGGACAGGTTGTGGTGTATGAAACTCCGAGTTATAATAATCCAGTCATACACAGGGTGGTTAAAACAAGAGAGGAGAAGGGGGTTTATTACTTTATGACTAAAGGAGATAACAATAATAATGCTGATCCTGGCGAGGTTAATGGAGAACAGGTATCAAGGACAGGAAAGGCTGTTGCAAGGATACCTTTATTAGGCTGGATTAAGATAGGGTTTGTCGGATTAATAGAGAGGTTAAGTTAAAATGTTTTGTCCACGTTGCGGATCAATATTAATACCAAAAAGATCAGGCAAGAAAAGCAAGCTTGTTTGCAGCTGCGGTTATAAAACCGGAAAAGGGGAAAAAGTTATTCTGAAAGAGAAGACAGTATTTACGGCCAGAGACAAGATAGAGGTCATAGACAAAAAAGCAGAGGTATTACCAAGAATAAAAGAAGAGTGTCCTAAATGCAATAATGGAGAAGCATACTATTGGACAGTTCAGACCAGATCAGGGGATGAGGCAGAAACGAGATTTTTTAAATGCACTAAATGCTCGCATACATGGAGAGTTTATTAATAAAAAGATTTTTATACCTATGAATTAATTTATTTCTATGGAAAATTCTTTTCAGCAGCCATTCAAAGAGAGATTCATTAAGAATATCACTATTGAAGATTTTAAGGTTGTTGTTTCAGGGGTTATTGTTAGCAAGAATGAAAATTCCTTTTTGCTTGATGATGGTACAGGACAGATCACAATAACGGGTTTGAGATGCAAGCTGAAATAGTGCAGGATTTGAGTAAAATAGACAAAGAGATGCATAGAAAGATTAGAGAGGTGTTAAGTTGATAGGAACCATAGGGTTTTTGCTTGGGTTGCTGCTCTTTATCATAGGCGTATTTCCGTTTCTTTCAGCAACACAAACTGCTTCACAGCTTCCGGTTTTTCTCACAAATATCTTAATTAAACCCCCTTCTGTTGCAATGAATATTGGATTTATACTGGCTGGAATCTTCTTATGGCTGGATGCTTCACGAAGAACAAGAGTTTTTAACGGGGTGGTCAGCATAATTGTTGGTTTAGTCAGCATATCTTTAGGGGCATATCCTTTATTAATTTCTATGGGGGTTATAACTGATTTCGCGACAGGATTAACAGTTTTAGCCTATAACTACTACCAGTATGTATTAATGCTGCTTGGACTGCTGCTTATATATGACAGTTTTGGCGGAACATACAGAAGAGAATAGAAATTCTTATAAACAAGCAGTATCCTGCAGGTAGTGGGGGAGTATGAAATTAACCTTAGCAGAACCAAAGTTATTAGTTGACAGTGTAAGCATAATTTCCGAACTAGTCAACGAAGTAAAATTGAAAGTGGATAAAGAGAAGATATTATTGACTGCAATGGATCCTGCCAACGTGGCAATGATTGATTTTAAACTTCTTAGCAGCGCATTTACTGAATATAAGGTTGATGATGAGGTTGAAATCGGGGTAAGCCTAGATTCGCTGAAGCAGATATTGAAAAGGGCGAAACCGAGTGACGTTTTGATTATGGAACTGGATAAGGACAAGGCCAAATTAAAGATACAACTGAGGGGAGAAAGTTCAAGAACATTTAATCTGGCTTTGCTTGATTTAGAAACTGGAAAGCAGAGGGTTCCTGATCTTAAATTTGATTTGAGAATAGATGTTCCTAGTTATTTATTCAATGAAGCCATAGAGGATATGGATGTTGTGGCTGAATCTGTTGCATTGGTAGTAATGAAGGACAGGCTTTTTGTTGAATCTGAGGGCAAGATGAATAATGCAAGGGTTGAAGTCGGGGATGAAAATACTAAAGTGAAAAATGATGGCGGAGAAGTTAAAGGGAAGTATAGCATAGAATATTTGAAAAAGATGATTAAAGCCAGCAAATTAGCAGATAATGTGATAGTTCAATTCGGAAAAGAGTATCCCTTAAGATTAGAGTATAATGTCAAGGATAAAGTTAGCATGACATGGATTTTAGCGCCAAGGGTAGCCAATGATTAACTTTAAATAGTTTTGAATTTTCTAAATATTGTGAAAAAGAAGATTAAATTTAATAAAAATTTAGTTGTTGTAATATTGATAGTTTTTAGTGTAGGACTTGTTCTAATTAATAGCAGTATAACTGGATATCAGGCTAAGGAAGGGAAAGTTAAAGCTACCAAAAACTCCGCTGGAGATGCTGACTGCGAAGAATTATTTAATGAGGAGAGTGCTACAGAGTTAGCCTGCGGAGAGAACAAGTTTATAGTTACAAGGGAAACTCCTTTAACTCCTTTATGGCGCGGATGCGATAGCGATGAGGCTAAAGAATCTTGGGAAGAATTAAAGAGACAAGCTGAATTAGATTTAGAATCTATTATTAATAATGAGGATGATCCAAGTTTTATTGGGGGTTGTCCTAACGAGTGTCCATCTAAAGTTCCAGATACCCCTGAGATTGAAACGTGTTATTATTGCAGAAAAAAAGGCGGGTTATTTACTGGTGAGTTTTGGGGAAAAACCGGGCTGAGAAGAATTTTTGTGGCGGCTTCAACAACTGTAGAATGTAAAGAACGTCTTAGTTTTTTTGAAGATGATGAAACGCAAACTGATAAAGAGCAAACAGAGACTCCAGATGAGGATTCTGAAGACCAAAAACAAATGTCTTCTATGCCTTCTGATACATTTACCCAATAAAAATATTTATAAACAAACAACCCGCGTATTTCAACTTGAAAGAGGTGGAATATGTTTCTTAAAGAAAAAGCAGCATTTCAGATTTTTGTTTTGATTATTGCGATATTTACAGTTTCTAACTTAAAAGAGATTAATGCTCAAACCCAGGTATGCTGTGAGAAAGCTACTTCTGGAGAATATTGCTTATATACTGATCCTAGTAATTGTGCTTCTGGATTTAATACAGCACCGACAACGTGCGATCAAACTCAGTTTTGCAAGCCTTCTTGTGCGGTTGATACAGATTCAGGAGCATGTTTCAAGTCTGTTCCTCTGGCTAAAATTCGAAGTACTCCGAATATGACAGCAAAAATAGACGCAACCTGTAATTCCATTGCTGAATGTAACAAAGGATGCTGTAAGATAGGAAGCCAGTTTAGACTAGCAACAGAGAAAGAATGCAACAATGAGAAGAAATTGAAAGGCATTCCAGAACAGCAAGATATTTTTGATGAAGCTATTACTTCTGAATTAACCTGTGCTAATGAAGCCAAGAAATCACAGAAAGGATGCTGTATCACAGAGGAAGGGTTATGCAAATCCACACTAGTAGATCAATGCAGTACTGCGGCTGCTACCAATCCCAATGGCAGAGTTGGGTGGTTTGGCGGTACTTTTTGTTCTGACAGCAGATTGAATTGTGGAGTATGCAAAGCCAAAACAAAAAAAGGATGTGTTGAAGGCCAGGAGGATGTTTTTTGGTTCGACAGCTGCGGAAATCAAGAAGATGTTGCAGATGATTGCGATTATGGAAAAGGGACCTTGTGCAAAAAAAGAGGAGAAAACGATGCTTATTGCGCGAGTATAAACTGCGAGAAGACTGAAGATTTTAAAGATAAAAATACACATGATCCTAGAATTGGCGAATATAGACAGAATGGGGAGAGCTGGTGTATTTACGAGAGTGGAACTGGAGGGTATATGGACAGGCCTGGAAGCAGGCATTTCAGGCATATGTGCATCAATGGAGAAGAACTTGTAGAGCCGTGCAGAGATTTCAGAGAAGAGATATGCACACAAAGCAATGATACTTCTTATGGTTTTGGCACGTGCTTGAAAAACGAAATTTATAATTCCAGCATAAAGCAAAGCACTTCAACAGTTCCGCAAGGATTTAAGTTTTGGGAAAATGAAGGCGAGGATAAATGCGCAAAGGCTTCTTCCACCTGCAAAGTGATTTATGTCAGACCAGATAGATTCTCAGATTGGGAGTGCAAAGAAAATTGCATTTGTGAAACTCAAGAATACATAGATCATGAGGCATTCCAATGTAAATCCAAGGGGGATTGCGGAGCAGACATCAATATTTTAAGCAAGCGCGGGAGTGCCCCAAGCAGCGTGAATCCGATGAAATGGGATAAGTATGGTGTGTTTGGTGGAATGAAAGCCCTATCTGCAGCTACCGGAGAAGTAAATCCAAATCCAGAGGAACCTGACGAAGGAGCTATCTTTGGAATATTTAATGAAAGAATCGCTAAAATGGCTGCAGTACTTGCGGCAGTTGCCCTTGTTGTTCTCTTTGCTGGTGGGGGGCCATATGCTTTGCTTTTTGCTGTTCCTGCTGTAATTCTTTTGATAGTTTCTGCGATATTTGGTGGTGCGGAAATTGCCATTAAAATTGTTGATAGATGATAAATTCAAAGAGTGCAGCGAGTATAGATGCAGAAGTTTAGGTATGGCGTGCGAATTAATTAATGCAGGAACTTCAGATCAATCATGCGTTGACGTAAATCCCAATGATATTAACAGCCCATTAATAAGTCCTTGGCCAGAAGCCTTACCTGGGAATTATACTCTTGCTATTGAGCAACAAGGTTATTCAATAAAACCGATATTTGAACCGTTTGAAAAAATAACTTTCGGAATAAAGACTGATGAATATGCACAGTGCAAGATACAGGCTACACATGCAAAGAATTATGATGAGATGACGAATTTCCTTTCTGAAACCTTCAAGAAAGAGCATAATATAACCATGTTTTTGCCTGATGGGAATGAATATGCCTTCTATATAAGATGCCAGGACAAGAGAGGAAATAAAAATGTTGCTGAGTATGCTGTAAGATTTGCTACAAGGAAGGGGCCTGATAGAATTCCTCCCACCATAGAAAGAACGTTTATAGATAATAACGCGTACATACCTAATGGAATAGGAAATATAACCCTAGGTATAAGTTTGAATGAACCAGCTTATTGCAAATGGAGCAAGGCAGACAAGGATTACAGCAGCATGGAGAATGAGTTTATTTGCGATACCGTTCCAAGGAATGATACTACAAGCTTCTTTAACCTATATGACTGTTTTGCCAATGCAGAAAATATTCAGGACGGACAGGACAATGTGTTTTATTTCAGATGCAGCGACCTGAGTAATAATACAAATCAGGAAAGTTATAAGTACACTTTGAAAGGAAGCCGGGCTTTTGCAATCAATAGCGTGTCACCTACAGGATCAATTTATGATTTAAGCCCAGTTTTGAAGGTAGTTACCAGCGGCGGAGCTGAAAATGGAAAATCCACATGCAATTTTGCTACTGCTGATGTTGCGTATGAGCAAATGATTGAAATGTTCGAAACTAATTCAAATATGCACAGACAACAATTTACAAATATTACTCCTGGCTTATATGAACAGTATATAACCTGCAGGGATATTGCAGGCAATGAAGCGAAACTAACTAATCAGTTTTATGCAGACATTGACATCGCAGGGCCGAATCTGAAGAATGTGTGGGTGGACAGTAGTGTGTTGCATATTGTACTTACTGAAAGCAGTACCTGTGAGTATTCAACACAACAGGATATTGCATACGGGAAAGGCACAAAAATGTCAGGCATTGATGTTCAAGAGCATACTGCTCCGGCATTGAAGAATGCAATTTACCGCATAGCGTGTGTTGATAAAAACGGCAATCAAATGCCTTTGATTAAGGTTTATACTAAGGGATAGCTTTATAAAATTGGAAATATGATAAAAAATAAAAAGGGGTTGAATATGAAAAAAGGACAAACAACTACTTTTGTTATTCTTGGAATCGTTGTTTTAGGCATAATTTTTTTGCTGCTTTATTTTAAACAGGGTTTTTATTTTGGTCCTGTAACTCCAGAAGATCTGGAATCTAGATTTGAGAGCATTTCAGAGCATATACAAGGGTGCGTTAACAAAGTGGCACCTGATTATATCAAGAGAATAGGGATGCAGGGGGGGCACTTGAAAACTCCACAGGATACTTACAGATTACATCAGGGAATTCCTGTCAGTTATTTGTGTTACAGCGTAAAAGGAACCCCAAAGTGTTACAACAGACTATTATTAATCAGCGATATGGAGAATGAACTTAATTTAGCAATAAAAGAAGGGCTAACTACGTGCGTGAACATTAAGCAATTTGCAAGAGGATTAGACGTTACTTATAATACCTTAAGTGTGGATACTAAGATTGGAAAGGATGTTACTCTGGTGGATATTAACATTCCAATTACGCTGAAAAGAGGTGATGTGGAAGTTAAAGAAGATAAGTTTTCTGTCAAGTTTGACGTTCCACTTGGACGATTGTATGGAGTTGCGCAAGAAATAATTAACATTGAATCTGAATTTGGAGAATTTGAACAACTAAGTTACATGATAGTTAAAAGAGGCCAATTTGTAATAGAAAAAACAAGACCTTATCCAGATAAACTTTATGTTTTGAGAACCAAGGATAATGATTATAAGTTCCAGTTTTTTGTTGAGGGTGAACCTACTTGAAATGCATAGCTTTGTTTCAGATAGCAGTATTAGTATTAGCTACTTTTAATGTGATTTTAATAGTTCCAAGTGTAAACGCCCAGTTACCTTCTGTAACGCAGAATACACAAAACCTGGGGACAGGCACTCCTGCTTCTGAAAGGGTATGCTGCGAGAAAACGGTTAGCGGGGATTTTTGCCAATATACTAATCCTGAATCGTGTGATCCGCAATTCAGGAAGGCCAGCACTAGCTGCGAGCAGACTAGCTTTTGCAAGCTTGGATGCGGATACGATAGTCTAGAAGGAAGATGCTTCAAGAATACTCCAAGAGCTGGATGCGAGAAAAGGGGAAACTGCACTTGGGTTGAAGGGATAACTTGTGATATTCCACAGTGTGACAGGGGATGCTGTGTTCTTGGCAGTGAATGTTCATTTACAACCCAGGCAACATGCAAAAGAGAGACCTCATTGTTACAATTTGTTAATATGACCTTTAAGGAAGATATAAGATCTGAATTAGAATGCGTTAATTTTTGCAGGAGCGAGGAAAGAGGAGCCTGTGTTTTTCCTGATTCAACATGCAAGTTTGCTACAAGAACTGAATGTAATTCTTTAGTTGGAGAACAAGGCCAAAACAGAACAGAAAGAGTAATAGGGGTAAATCCTAATACTGGTTTTCATGTAAATATGCTGTGCAGCAGCGATAAACTGGGGACTGAATGTGCCCGACAACAAAGAACAGCGTGCGTTTCTGGAAAAGATGAAGTATACTGGTTTGACAGCTGCGGAAATCAAGAGAATATTTATGATTCCAATAAAGAAAGATCGTTTAACAATGGATATACCTTAAGCAAAGAGAATTCCTGTAAATTAAATGGCCCAGGGGATGCTGACTGCGGAAACTGTGATTTCATAGAAGGGAATCTATGCGGAGAAGCAGATAAAAATACGAAGCCGAGATTTGGCGATTTTGCATGCAAGGATTTGACGTGCAATGTGATAAACGAAACTGAGTTTCCACCCTTATCAGGATCTAAAAAATTAGGAGAAAGCTGGTGCGCTTACGACGGGAAAGTTGGGTTTGGATTGGATACTGTTGGTAGCAGGCATTTTAGAAGATTATGCATCAATGGACAGGAATTGACAGAACCCTGCAAGGATTTTAGAGAAGAGGTTTGTATGCAGGGAGTTCAAGGAGAGCCGCCCAGAGAACTTAAAGAAGCTACTAACGTTCAGGGTGATTTTGTAGAGGCTGCGTGCAGACCGAATAGGTTTCAAGAATGTTCAAATATAACCAGTCCTGAAAATTGTGAAGAGATACAATCCAGAGACTGCATATGGATTCCCGCCGGCGTTACAAATCCTCTTGGAACCTGCGTTCCCTTTGTTCCTCCTGGATTGAAATTTTGGGATGGAGAAAGTGAGTTTGCTCCTGAGAGAGATGCAGGAGACGTATGCAGTAAAGGAAGCGAAACATGCAAGGTAAGTTTCATTAGAGGTGGCGGAAGCAGATGGTTAGGCATAGGTAAAGGATGGGAGTGCAAAGAAAATTGTAATTGCCTAGAGGACGAATGGGTTACTGCTGTCAGTGCGGTCTGCAGAGCACTCGGGGACTGCGGAATAAAAACTAATTTTTTAAAAGTGAAAGGAAGAGGAGGATTTACTGAAGACGCTCCTGGCGAGGATACTGGAGGAAATCTTATTTCTATACTTAATGATGGAGAAGATAGATATACGTTTGGCGCACTGTTTAAGAGATTATTAATTCCCGGAGCAGTTTTTGGATTGAGTGCTGGTATAGCTTTTTTTAGCACTGGTGGATCTGTAGGCGCTGCGCTTGGACCGATAAGCGGAACTTTACTTTCTGGTATTGGAAAAGGAACTTTGGCGGGTGCAGGAGCGAGAGCGTGGGGCAGTTTGGTTCCATATTCTGAAGCAGGAATAACAGAGGCGGCTATTGCCACGCAACAAAAGGCAATGGTGGAAGCCCTAGGACCTGGAGTAACCAAGGCAGATGCTATAACTGCGTTGGCGCAGAAGGAGGGACTTGCTACAACAGTTCAAAACGGAGAGATTATGGTTAATGTACCTGGAGCAATGAGTACAGTTTTACAGACTTTAAATACTCTAGCGTGGATTTACACAATTTATCAAGTTGTAGATTATCTTGGTAAAGAAGACAAAACTGAAGAGTATAAAGCGCAATGTGAATATTGGCAGCCTCCTCTAGGCGGAAGCGACTGCGAGAAATGCGGAAAAGACGAAAAGCCATGTTCAGAATACAGATGCAAATCTTTAGGGGCATTATGCGAACTAGTTAACCAAGGAACTACTGAAGAACTATGCGTGAATAAGCATCCAAATGATGTTACAAGTCCAGTAATACAGGCAGATAAAAATGCGATCAAACCAAATGTGACAATAACAGATGAAATAAGCAAAGGATATAAGATCAACGAGAAGATTCCTCCTTTCACACCGTGCAAATTTGCATTAAATACAAGCACTAAATTCCAGGAAATGGTGCATAACTTTGGGAGTGCGCTGTTCAAATACAACCATACAATAACTTTCCAGCTACCCGGGGAACTGGCTGAAGAACAAGCATTGAGACTGACTAACGGAGGGACGTTTAAATTATTTGTAAGATGCGCAGATGCAGCAGGAAATGCAAATAATAAAGATTATTACATACAGTTTTCAATACTCCCCGGACCGGATCTAACCCCTCCTGTAGTTGAACTTACAAGCATAGATAATAATGGATTTATACCAAACAACGTCACAGATACTTCATTGAATGTTTATGTAAATGAACCAAGCCAGTGCAAATGGAGCAAAGATGACAAGGAATTTAATCTTATGGAGAATGAATTTACTTGTTCAAGCTCTGGTTTTGATGTAAGATCAATATATCACGGATTATATGAATGCAACACAATGTTGACTGGCTTGCAAAACAGAAAAGACAATGTGTTTTTCTTCAGATGCAAAGATCAGCCTGGAAAACCAGATGAGAAAAGAAACATAAACACAGATAGTTTTAGATTTACTTTAAGAGGGACACAACAGCTTAAGATAAGCAGCATAGGACCGATTGGAACAATACATGACTTAAGTCCTTCGATTAAAGCCAGCACTGAAGGCGGTGCAGAAAAAGGAAAAGCAGTATGCGGATTTTCAGAAGCGAATATTGAGTTCTCTGACATGATAGAGTTTGCCAAGACAAATGCAAGTTTCCACGAACAACAATTTATGAATATAACTTCCGGGGATTATGAATACTTTGTTAAATGCATGGATGTGGCCGGGAACTTGGCTGAAGATTCTGTCAAGTTTAAGGCAGAAGTGGATGCTGTACCACCAAAATTAACACAGATATACACACAAGGCTCAATACTGCATATAGAAACTGATGAGGATACGACATGCGAGGTTTCAAATACAGGAAGCTTTGATTTTGGAAAAGGAAATCCAATGACAGGCATAAATACTGCAGAACATGAAGCAAGACTGGACAGCAATTTCTTTTACATAGCGTGCAGAGACAAATTTAATAACGAATTAAATGCGAGGGTGTACATAAGATGAAAGGGCAGGTGAATCAGGTTTTCATTTACATATCTGC
>JACOZS010000060.1 GCA_016181215.1 Candidatus Woesearchaeota archaeon | reverse complement strand
TTTTGCAAACGCAAATTTAATTTTCCTGAATTCCGATTTATCTTTAACATTTCTTTCTTTTACAGTCTCCAATAATTCCCTGCACACCTTGGTTTTATCCATACTCAAAAGTTGTTACAGAGGTTTTAAATACTTTTTTGCTACAGTTCGCGTAATGAAAATTAATCCGCAGGTTCAGGCTTCTTTTGCTAGAAGAGGCACAGCCTATATCATTGATGTTCTGGTTGTTCTGCTCATAATAATAACCCCTTTTTACCACAATGCAGACAAATCACCAGTTTCTGATATAAAATCTTTAATAAAACCGGAATTAACTAAAACACAGGCCATAGCAGCCACAATAATATCTATTTTAGTTATTTTATATTGGGCAGTATTTGAATATATGTTTAACCAATCTATTGGAAAGATGTTAACTAGAATTCAAGTTATCTCTCTTAGCAAAAGATTATCTTTTTCACAAGTTATTGTAAGAAACATCTCTAAATTTTCATCAATCATAGTATTAATAGACTGCTTAAACATGTTAATATCAAAATCAAACCAGAGATTTTTGGAAAAGTTAAGTAAAACGCAGGCTGTACTAAAATGAATAAAATAATAAAAATACTAATAGTGCTTCTGGCATTTGCACTAGTCAGTTTTACCTTATCTAACCTGTTGATTAAAGCAGAAGTTTTTGACCAGATAGCAATAATCCAGATAAAAGGTCCTATTACCTCTGAACAACCATCATTCCCAACCTCAAAAACAGTCTTGCCTGAAAATATAATATCTTTTTTGGATTCAGCTGAAAAAGATAAAGGAATAAAAGCAGTTATTTTGGAAATTAATTCTCCAGGCGGAACAGCAGTAGCCTCTAAGGAAATTGCTTCTCGCGTTAAATCTTTCAACAAACCAGTAGTGGCCTGGATTCGTGACTTAGGCACATCAGGAGCCTATTGGGTGGCGTCATCAGCAGATAAAATAATCGCAGATGACCTTTCAATTACAGGATCTGTAGGAGTCACTTCATCATACTTAGGATTTTCAGGATTGTTTGAAAAATTCGGAATTTCATATGAACAGGTGGCTGCTGGTAAATACAAAGAGCTCGGTTCTCCTTATAAAAAACTGGAAGAACAAGAGCGCGAATTATTAATGTCAAAAATAAACAAGATTCACCGCATCTTCTTAGATGAAGTTGCTGAAAACAGAAATCTTAATGCTGAACAAATAAACAAGATATCAACAGGAGAATTTTTCTTGGGAAGCGAATCTAAGTCACTTGGATTAATAGACTATCTAGGCTCTAAAGAAGTTGCGATTAATGTCACAAAACAGCTTGCAAATCTTACAGAAGCCTCAATTGTAACCTATGAAACAAAACAATCCCTATTCGAAAGACTGGCGTTTGTATTTAATTCCTTTTCTTTTAAAGTTGGAGAAGGAATATCTCACGGGTTTGTAGAAGAAACAAAATCAGCAAATTTTGAGGCCAAAGTTTAATATGTACCCACCCAGTCCAGAATCATAACCTTTTAAAACCTTATTCATATTGCTATATTGTAGGCTAGGCAGCAGGCTAGTCCTCTGCATATTCCAAACGGACTTCACGGGAAGCCGAAAGCCCAGATAAGGTCATTTAAGGCAATAGTCTTGGTTCGTACGTTGAGACTTTGTCCTGATGGATCGTATTATACGGGAATCATGTCAGATCAGGAGTGAAGCAGCATTAACCGTATGGTATGGTGTCTTCAGGGTAACGAAGTTGAGGAAGAATCAAGGTTAAGCTGTTGTTTTACAATGGCATGAACTGGGAAGCCTACAATTCATTTATTCTAAAATATTTCAATCCCAAACCGAAAAACATATAAATCCCAATGTATATACAATGGGTTATGAAAACAACACAATTTTCCTTAAGAATCCAGCCGGATTTGATCAGAAAGATAGACGAAGAAGCAGAAAAAGAATACAAAACAAGGACCGAGTTAATCAAAGAGGCTCTGCAAGTTTTCCTTAAAGAAAAACAAGAAAAAGAATTATTGAAGAAAGTCGCTGCTGAACTATGGCTAAGAGGCGAAATCCCTGATACAAAACTAAAGAAGATTTTAACTGAACAAGACCTTAAAGACCTAAAGTTTGGAAAGCGATGGATAGAGGAAGTCATACATGAAACTGGTAGTTGATACAGGCGCCCTATTATCACTAGCCTGTTCTACTAACTTTGAATTAATTATTAAATCCTATAATCTTATTATAACTAATTCAGTATTAAATGAATTAAAAGAGTTTACACGTTACGAAGATTTCCTTGGCTTAAAAGCAAAAAATCTAATCAAAAGAAAGATCAAAGTAAAAAACCCAAGTAAAATCATAAACTTAAATCTAGAAAAAGCAGAAAGTGAAATATTTTCTTTGGCTAAAGAAGAAAAATGTATTGCTTTAACTGATGATATTCACGCAGCACGAATTGCAGAAGAAAAGTTAAAAATTAATATAAAACCTAGTTTTTATTTGCTATTACTATTGTATAAAAATAATAAAATTAAGAAAGAAGATATTATCAAAGATATTGAATCAATTTTGGAGTTTCGAGGATGGTTAGACGGCGCATTATGGGAATATGCGCTAAACTTAATCAAAAATCTATAAAAGATATTTTATCATAATATATAATCTAACTTAGGAAGCCTACACTCTTTTTAAAGTTCCTTCTAATTCCTTAACAACATCACCCAAATTAGCAATTATCAGGCTGTAAGCTCTCTGAATTATTAACTCATAAAGCCCCTCCTTAAGTTCTCCATGGCAGTAACTCATTAAATCTTCAAAGTTTTCTATGTCTACTTGCTGCAGTTTGTCTTTTGGTACTTTGCAGGTCATGGATTTTCCTTCCAATAATCTTTTCAATTCCAGATCAGCACCAACAGCCACTCTTTCTAAAGTAATATCTACCTTGCACATCTTGCCAAAAGAATGAACACTTCCGTAAGTGTAAATATTATTATTCTTAACCAGAACAACTCTTGAAGAAATGCATTTCTTTAATGCCCAATTAAAACATTCTTTATCATCTTTACAGTCTTTTCTAATAAATCCTGTAACATACAGTGTTGCTGCAGAAGCTATAACTATCAGCAGAAAAGCTATTAATTTCCTGCTGACACCACCTCTTTTTTTCATGCTTATAATTCGTTACCAGTTAATACCTCTACCCTTGTTTCGTTAGGTTTTACCCTCGAATTTGTTGCAACCAGATACTTGACCCTGCTCATCTCAGCTGCAGAAGCCAGATCTCTAGTTATTTCTCCATCAACAACAACAGCATACACGCCGCTTAAGCTTTTTAACGTAGCATCTAATTCGCTTACAGGAACTTTTCCTAAAATATTGGAATTCTCATCTAAGATATAAGCTCCTTTCGTTCCTACAAGATCGTCTAGCATTGATCTGAAGCTTTTTGCTTGTTCCGCACTTACTCTTTTTCTTGGTATAGGCGCTCTACTTTGTATTGGAATCGGTCTTCTTTCAGGCACTCTTTCTAGTGGCCTTTCCTGAACCTGCATCGGTCTTCTTTCTCTATACTCTTGATGTCCATTGTGCCCATTACGCTCTTCATGTCTAGAGACCTCTAACCTGTATTGTTCCACAGTTATCTTGCTTCTTAACGCCTTGTGAATTTCTTTCTTTGTAATCTCTTCAACTTCTTTGCCGTCAGGAGCCTTTGCAACAAAGTCAATCTCACATCTTCCCATTAACTCCTTCAGTATTAATTCTCCTCCTCGGTCTCCATCGACAAACACAGTAAGAGTTTTTCCTTTGCTTAATTCAATTATTGTTTCAGGGACATTTGTTCCAGACATCCCGATTACGTTCTTAAACCCATTTTTCAACAGGTTAAGAACATCAGCTCGTCCTTCTGTAACTATAATCTCCTCTGAGTCGTCAATAGCAGGTCCAGCAGGTAGTCTGTCTCTTCCGTATTCCCTGATTTCTTGCATTCTTACAGAAGCAGCAACCTCTTCAGCTATCTCCTGCGAATCTGGCAGGATGTTATCAGTCATCTCTTTTAATATTTCTTTAGCTCTCTCTAAAACATAACTTCTCTTTGATACTCTGACATCTTCTACCTTTTCAACCTTGACTCTTGCGTTGCATGGTCCTATCTTCTGTATGGTTTCCATAGCAGCACCAATTATAGCAGTTTCTACTTTGTCCATAGAACTAGGGATTATTATACCGCCAGTAGTTTTGCCGGATTTTGTGTCTAACTTGACCTCTATCCTGCCAATTCTACCTGATCTTTGTAGTTCTCTAAGTTCTAAATCAGAACCTAATAACCCCTCTGTCTGTCCAAATATGGCCCCAACCACATCCGGCTTGTCTACTACCCCTTCTATCTGAATCTGAGTATGAACTATATACTTTGCTGAAACAGGACTTATTTTTCCCATTTTTAATTCCCCCATTAGTTTTCATTTTTATCAATCATCAAAGTAAAGAACAAGTTTTTTAGATAGGCTTATTTCCTATCTTACTGAATCATTTTCTCATAAAAACATAAATTAAATGTGATAATGATTTGACTTCTTGCCCTTTACGTTTGTAAGCATGATTTAGCCCGACACTAACTCCCAAGACTCATAGCTTGGTGTTTTACCGTACTCCCTTGAGTAACACTCATATCGGGCCT
>JACOZS010000042.1 GCA_016181215.1 Candidatus Woesearchaeota archaeon | reverse complement strand
TTTTGAGTTTGAAGAACATCTTATCATCTTCCTGTCAACGTGGAAATTACCGTCACCATCGAAATATCCTCTTAATAGTCCAGAAACAAACTCATCACTCGCATTATAGGCAAATTCAGGAACTTTCTTAAAATTTGAGCCTTGACCGCAACTATTAATGAGAAAGTTAGCTAATAAAGTAGAATTTACTTTCAAATCTCTTCCATCTGCAAATCCCCTATGATGGAAATCCTCGGTATAACTCAGACCCAAATCATTAATAAAAACTTTAGCGTTATTTATGTAATTGTCATTTAAATTAGAAATCCCTACTGTACCTCCAACAGCACAACCTTCTGATAAATAAGCGCCAATAAACCAACCAGTCGACCAGTCACACAATAACGTATTTCTAATTGTTTTTGCCCGGGTGCCAGGCTTATATAAGAAATCTTCCTCCATATCTAAAAATAACTTACTATTTTTCAAAAAGTCGCTTATTTTTATACTTTTAAAATGAGAATCCGGGTAGAAACTATTCAACACAGGAACCCTGTTCCCAACCTTCAAATCTCTACCTCTCAGAGGGACCACAGAATTATCAATTCTAGTAACAAACGAGTGGGCATCGGTGCATCTTATCTCTCTACCAGAGGCAGTTTTAATCTTCATCAATCTACTATTAGATTTATGTCTACTGCATTCTATAACTCTCTTCCATTGAATTTTCTCATCTTGATCTAAACTAGGCACATATGTCTCTAAGTCATTCAGGGGCAAGATTTCAGAATCATTTAATTTTAAAAAACCTTTCAATTCCATCAACTCATCAACAAATCTTCCAATCTCTAAAATTTTAACAACACCATTTATTCTGATTAATATTTTTTCATTTGTCAAATTCTTGTTTGATAAGAGAAATTGCTTCTTCAGCCTGCTTTTTATTCAATCCTTTGCTTTCTGCTTCATCCTTAAACTCTTTCAAAATCTTTTTCGGCAGTTTGTCTTTATACTCATCATTAATATTTTCTATGAAATCGGCCATTTTATTCTCCTAACACATCCTTTATAGCCTTTGCAACGCTTATTATCCCGCCTTCGCTTCTTGAAACGTCTATGCCATCTTCTCCATATTTGAATTGTATAATAGTTTTATTAGCATCCCTCACAGTGTTATCATATTCAAGTTTTAAATCTTGCAGCGCATTTGCAAGTCTTCTATATAAATATCCAGATTTTGGAGTTCTCAAAGCAGTATCCATTAAAGCGTCCCTTCCTGTCATCGCGTGGAAAAAGAACTCACTGGGTTTTAAACCAGATTTGAAGGCGCGTGCAACAAATCCGCGTGCTTCTGATCCAAGATCATCTTTTCCAAACAAGGATAATGTTCTGAATTTGTAACCTCTATCTATTCTTTTCCCTCCAAGTGCCTGCTGACCCACACACGCAGCCATCTGCGCAAGATTCAATATGTTCCCCTGTGCCCCTGACCTCGACATTATAATAGTATGATTATTTTCATTGGCAGTTTCAGCAATCAAATCTCCGATTTTGTTTCTTACTTTGTTTAACACCTGAAGAATGTTCATCTCAAGGGTTTCTCTAATGGTCTTTCCAGGCAAAGCCTCTAACTCTCCTTTATGATACACCCCTATGAATTTATTAACTTCATTTCTGGCTTCTTCTAGCATGTTTCCAATATTAAGGTTCATCTCTTTAGGTAAATCAGTATCACCAATGCTTGTAGTAAACCCTCTTCTCAGCAGCATCTTAATCCCAAGACCAAATACCTTTCCAATGAAATCAAGCGTTTTATCCTCTCCATACCTTCTATAAAACTCTCTGATAAGCAGCCCATTTTCTTCTCCTATGGAATGATCATCTATGATGCCTGAAATAAGCCTGCCATTCTTGATTACCACATCTTCTTTGAGATCTTTCTTTGCAAACCTGGAATATCCCCTGAAATTAAAATCCGTTGGCAATAAACAGCTAAACACATCCCTTCCATCAACTTCTTCTTTTGTTAAATCATCAAAAGTTTCAACGCCCACAGAAACAAGCATTTGTATCGCCTCTTCTTTCTTCAGAATAGTCCCTTTTGTTAACAAATAATTTCCAGTAATCGCATCCTCTATACACCCTATGATGTTATACCCGTTCTTCGGAGTCATTATATGGCTTTGTACCTGCATTAAAATATCAGCTTCTGCTCTTGCTTCTTCTCCCTGAGGAATGTGTAAGTTCATTTCGTCTCCATCGAAATCAGCATTGTAAGGTTTACATGCCCCGGGATTTAATCTAAAGCTTCTTCCAGGAAGTACCTTTATTTTATGGCACATTATGCTCATTCTGTGTAGGCTTGGTTGTCTGTTGAATATTGATATATCTCCATCTATCAGATGCCTCTCAATTATGTAGCCAGGCGCCAGTTCCAGGATCAATTGTTCTACAGTGTCATCAGTTATCTTCTTTTTTTTACCGTCAGGCCTTATTATATAATTAGCTCCAACATAGTTCTTTGGTCCTTTCTTCACGAATTCTTTCAGCCATTCAATATTCCATTCAGTTACTCTTTCAGGTACTGTAAGTTCCATTGCTACGCTAAGCGGGATTCCAACTTCATTAAACCTAATCTTTGGATCTGGACTTATTACTGCTCTTGCAGCAAAGTTTACTCTCTTGCCGGCAAGATTATGTCTGAATCTTCCTTCCTTGCTTTTTATCCTCTCTATTAAAGTCTTTAAGGGCTGTCCGCTTCTGTGTCTTGCAGGGGGCACCTGCGAAATTGTATTGTCAAAATAAGTAGTCACGTGATACTGTAAAAGATCCCATAAATCTTCTATGATAATCTCCGGCGCACCGGCATTAATATTCTCAAATAATCTCTGGTTTATTCTTACTATGTCTCCAAGCTTGTGGGTTAGATCATCTTCGCTTCTTTCTCCAGATTCCAGGGTAATGCTCGGCCTCATGGTAACAGGCGGAATTGACAATAAGGTTAGCAGCATAAACTCTGGTCTTGCATATTTAATATTAAACCCAAGAACCTCTGCATCTTCATTGCTTATTCTTTCAAACCTTGCCTTTATATTAATAGGGGTTAATCTTTTGTCATTTTCATACAAAGTTGTAGGTTTTTCTACTTTTATGCTGTACTGTTTTTCTTTGCAGTGAGGGCATTTCTTTATAATTTTCATTTGGCCCATTACGTACTTGACAACCTTTCTTTTTGCTTCTAAACCTCTTTCCTTTTCAACTTTAACCAGAAGTTCCCTATACCTGTTTCTTTCCTCATCAGAAATTAACAGTTTGCAGCACTCTTTGCATATACATTTTAATATGTCAATAATGACAGGCATGTATTTGACGCAAATAACCGGCCTAGCCAATTCAATGTAACCGAAGTGACCCATGCACTCCTTCAATTTCCCACCGCACGTCTTGCATCTTAACCCAGGATCAATTACACCAAGTCTTATATCCATTAAACCCCCGTCTACAGGATATCCTTCTTTGTCATATAATTCAGGCGTAACTATCTTGGCAGTAGCCATTTTTTCAATGTCTTTATGGCTCAAAATACCAAAAACAATACTTCCTATTTTTTTGTAAACGTAGTCTTGCATGTTTAATACTTCGATTTCAGTTTTAATATAGGGTTTACTCCTAATGATTTTAATTCATCCATTAATAATTTGAAGGCATATGAAAGTTCTATGGCATTTATTTTTACATTGGCTCCGCATTTAATGCAGAATCGCCTGTTCCTGTAAGAATCGTTTATAGCTAACATGCCGCACTCCTCACATATATACAATACTGTTTTATCAGAATCAAATCTCTCTTTTAATAGCAATGATGCTCCATGCGCAACAAAACAATCCTTCTCCATTTCTCCAAGTCTTAATCCTCCGCCTTTAGCCCTTCCTTCTATTGGTTGTCTGGTTAGCAGCTGTATTCTTCCAAGCGCCCTTGCGTGCAGTTTGTTGGCAGCCATATGTTTAAGTTTCATGTAATACATGTCTCCAACATATATTCTTACATCAAATTCCTCTCCAGTCAAACCGTTATACATTCTTTCAGTTCCATTATCCCTGAATCCAAGATCAAGCAGCTGCTGTCTAATTTCATTTTCAGGTTCTGCTTTGAATATTGTTCCGTCAACATATCTTCCTGATAAAGCTCCCACCTTTCCAGCTATAATCTCAATCAAGTGTGAAATTGTCATTCTGCTTGGAATAGAATGCGGACTGAATATTATATCAGGTGTAATTCCAGAAGCAGTAAACGGCATGTCTTCCTGCGGGACTATCATTCCAACAACTCCCTTCTGCCCATGCCTGCTTGCAAATTTGTCTCCCTGTTCAGGGATTCTCAGGTTCCTGACCCTGGTTTGTATCAGCCTGTTTCCTTCATCATTTTCAGTGAGCACAACAAAATCAACTATTCCGCCTTCCCCATGTTTTACTGTTACAGACCCTTCCCTTCTTATGTTAGCTGCAATACTGAATTCTTCCAGTTCTCCTAAAAATCTTGGAGGGCTTGTCTTCCCGATGATGACATCATCTTCTTTGATAACAGCCTCAGGATATATAATTCCGTCTTCTTCCAATAACCTGTAATCTTTCTCGCTTTTATAACCTTTAACTTCTTTATCTGGGATGCAGATTTCATCCATTAACCCGCCTGAATATCTTAATTCTTCCACAACATACGGCCTGTAATAAAATGATCTTGCCAGGCCCCTGTCTATAGATCCTTTATTGAGAACTATAGCATCCTGCATATTGTATCCATCATAGCTCATCAACGCTATTACAACATTCTGGCCTGAAGGATGTTTTTCCTGGTTTGTTATGTCATAAGTGTAAGACTTGACTAATGGCTTTTGTGGATACTGCAGTATGGAAACGTCTGTATCCATTCTTAACAAATAATTGCTGGCATACATTCCAAGTGCTTGTTTCTGTGTCTTGCTTCCTCTGTTTAGTCTTGATGATTGTCCAAAGTTAGCATAAGGCACAAGGCTGGTTGTCAACCCAACGATGGTGGTGGGGCTTATCTCAAGATGAGTGTGTTTTTCAGTAATATCTTTTTCATCCAATGCAACTAAAGCGTTTTCCTCTTCCATAGCATCCAGATACTCTATAACTCCTTCTCCAAGCAGGTCATTCCATGTAATCTCATTGGTTTGTAATTTTTTAATATGCTCTTCAGTTAATTTGGATCTTCCATTTTCAACCACTATCAAAGGCCTAAGTGCACGTCCTTTTGATGCAGAAATATATACCTCATTTAATCTTTCATCAAAATAGGTAGTCAGGAAAACAGGCAGTCTGCCTTTTCTCTTTTCATTCTTTATGTTATTAATAAGATCTTTAATATTCTCTACATTGCCCACATATTTATCATCAAGGTAAACGCTAGTCATTTTACTCCTAATCCCTCCAGAACTCTTTTTATCTTGTCCTCAGAATATTCTTCCTGGGAAATGTCACAGAACAAAGCCAGATTTTTCCTTAATCCTATTGGTGTTCCTTCTGGGGTTTCAATTGCGCATAATCTTCCTGCGTGAGTGCTATGCAATGCCCTGGCTTCAAAGTTTTCCTGTGTAGCGCTCAATGGGCTTACAACTCTTTGTAAATGCGATAACGTAGCTAGGAAGTTAGTTCTGTCTATGTTTTGTGAAATTCCTTTTCTGCCTCCAACCCAGGATCCAGTTGCCATAGCAGAATTTATCCTGGAAGTTAACAGTTTGTCTCTTATTATTATTTTAATTGAGCTGAACTTGCCTCTCTTGACCAGTCTCTGGAAATTGTATAATATATCATTAACCAATGCCCTTAAATTAACTCTGAATAAATCTTCAAGCAGGTCCCCGCTTAGCTTTAATCTCTTGTTCATGTAATGGTCTTTGTCCTGGTTTTCAATGTCTTCTTTGCTTATTACCAAGAACCTCCTTACTATTTTGCACAGATTTACTGCCTTGTA
>JACOZS010000035.1 GCA_016181215.1 Candidatus Woesearchaeota archaeon | reverse complement strand
GGAATTAGAACAGCATTCTATTTTCTTATTAATATAATAATCCGTTTTATATCCAGAATTTTGTATCTCAATCAAAACAAGCTTTGAATTATTACCTAAATTTATCTTAATCTCTCCGTAGCCCCTTATCTCTCCTTTTCTTTCCTCATAAATAATTAAATCGCAATTCTCACCTATATTAAAAAATGCCTTCTCATTTAAGGTGCCGGAACCATTAACTTTATATTTTAATTCTCCTTTATAATTATTAGGAATATTAATCTCTAATAACCCGTCTTTATTTTCTATTTTAATATCTCTAGAATCAAAACTAATATTATCAGGAGTTATCAAAACTGCATTTACACATTCCTGATTTGCTACACTCAACATCTCTGCCCCCTATCACCATTTCAACCAATAGCTCCTTCCATGTTCAATTGTATTAATCTGTTAAATTCAACAGCATATTCCATAGGCAAGGTCCTTGTAAACTCAGAAACAAATCCCAAAACAATCATGGACATTGCTTCCTGTTCACTTAATCCTCTTGACATTAAATAAAATAATTGTTCTTCCCCAATCTTTCCAACAAACGCTTCATGGCTTATTGTTGCATCCTCTTCGTCTATCTTTATTGTGGGATAAGTATCTGATCTTGATTTTTCATCCATAAGAAGAGCGTCGCATCTAACAGAATTTTTGACTCCAGTGCATCCTTTGGCAACTTCAACTAATCCTCTGTAAGAAGTCCTTCCGCCATCCTTGCTTATTGATTTGCTGATTATCCTGGATGTAGTATTTGGTGCCAGGTGTACTGTTTTACCTCCTGTATCTTGATGTTGTCCTCTACCAGCGTAAGCTACGCTTAAGATATCTGCTCTTGCTCCTTCTTCCATCATGTATACTGACGGAAATTTCATAGTAATTTTAGAACCAATATTCGCGTCAATCCATTCGACTTTGGCATTCTTGTAGGCAAAAGCCCTCTTAGTAACCAAATTGTAAACATTATCACTCCAATTCTGTAAGGTGACGTATCTTAATTTAGCTCCCTCTAACGCAACTAATTCTACAACCGCACTATGCAAAGAATCTTTAGAATATGTCGTGGCGGAACAATTATGAACCGCAATATGATTACTTGTATAAGTTTCATCTTCCTCAACACTAAAGTTATAAACTTCCTTAAATTTAACTCTTTCAAATTCTATACTTCTAATTGGCGTTAATGCGTAATCTCCTATGATAACTGCATAAGAGACAGATGATTCTATCCCTACTTCAGCGAGCATATGATATTGTTTATTAACAATTACTTCCGAGAATCCGATTATATTAGCAAATTTCATTAAATAATCTCCACCTATGTAAATACAATACATATCCGCCCTTCTACCTCCACGCTTACTTCTATGTATAGAAGAGAATATATTTTGTCTAAATAACATCCTCCATATTTGCTCTGCTAATTGGCTTGAAACAGTGTTAATTCTAAACATTCTTTTAATTCCGTAAGAATATGCTTTATTCATAAAACTGCCATCCCCAATCCACATCCCTTTAATTAGTTCTATTTGTTTCTCAGGACTTTCCTTCATTGCCCACGTAGGAATATTTTTATTTTTTGCGCCTTTTCCAAACTGTTGTTCGAAGAATTGTGCGGCCAACGTTGAGCATAAAACCAGGCTTATCCCATTTTTATATTCTCCATACTCCAGCGGAGCTTTATTAAAATATTTCATAAGAAGTTTCTTAACATCTTCTAAAGCGGCTTTCTCTTTTTTATTAAACGTAAAGGTTAAATAATTCTTGCCCATCACACTACCTTCAGAGAGATAATATCCAATCAATCTAAAGAAATCTTTATCAGTTTTAACATTAATCCTTACGTATCCCCCAGTTCTCTTCTTGCTTCCAAATGCAACAACAAAGTCTCTATTTTCTTGGGAGATTATTTCTCTATCAATTGGCATAACAACATAGTCTCCCTTACTCAGTTTAGATGGGGTTGACCATTCGGTTTCCCAAATTTTATTTTTTGCCTCTGATTTTTCGCGTTTGGATATTAAGATGGGGTGGTCTGCAGTAACCTCTAAAGTATGTTTAGCATTTCCATAGTAATTCAATTTATACAATTTTCCAGAATACTTTCTTTTTTGAATATTATACACTGGCTTATATCTAGATTTATGGGTTAATACCAAGGTTCCCACTTCAATTTCTTCAATGGGTTTAACCCCTTCAATTGTAGTAATTGGAGTACCTTCTGTAAAACAACCCTCGATATATGTAATCTCAGAATTTTTATCAGCTATAATCAAAGTTCTTTCGAATTGCCCCGCACTCTCCGCATTTATTCTAAAATAAGCTTGTAGGGGCAGATCAACTTTAACTCCGGGAGGAATATAAATAAAACTGCCTCCTGAAAAACAGGCTGAATTCAAAGCAGAAAATTTATTATCCTCTATCGGAACAACTTGACCAAACCATTTCTTGAATATATGTTCGTATTTGCTTAAACCCGCATCAGGATCAACAAAGATAACTCCTTGTTTTTCCAAATCTTCTCTTATCTTATGATAAACGCTTTCTGATTCAAATTGCGCACCAACACCAGCCAAAAACTTTCTCTCAGCTTCAGGAATCCCTAATTTTTCAAAGGTATTCTTTATTTTTTCAGGCACATCTTCCCATTTTCCGGATTCTTTTTTTTCGCTTGGATCTAAGTAATAAACTATGTCTTCAAAACCAATATGATTTAAATCTGCCCCCCATTGCGGCATCGGTTTGGCCTTAAATGTCTCAAGGGCTTTTAATCTAAATTCATGTAACCAAGAAGCTTCTTTCTTCCTATCGCTTATCTTATCAATTACTTCTTTCCCTAATCCTCTTCCTGTATCAAAGACTGTCTTAACATCTTCCCTAAATCCATATTTGGTCTTGTAATCATCCCTAACATTAAATTCTTGTTTCATGATGCAACCCCATTCTCTTTAATCCAGTTATACCCTTTAGTTTCTAGTTCCTTAGATAATTCATAGTTTCCAGTCTTCTCAATCTTACCATCTATAAGCACATGAATATAATCTGGCTTTAAGTAATTTAATATCCTATCATAATGAGTAACCAATAAAATTCCAGTTCCAGTATTATTTACTTCTTCTATTGCTTTAGTTAACACCTTCAATGAATCTATGTCTGTTCCTGAATCAACCTCATCTAATATCGCTAATTTTGAATCTGTTACTAACAGCTGCATTATTTCTGCTCTTTTCTTCTCTCCACCAGAAAGACCAACATTAAGCTGCCTGTTCAAGAATTCTGAATTAACACCTAAAGTTTTGGCTTTCTCTAGTAAACTCTTTCTGAATTCTATCACATTAACCCCATTTCCATTATTCCTTTTAGATATATTGTAAAGAAAATGATTCAATGAAACGCCTTGTATTTCTACAGGATGCTGAAACGCCAAAAACAATCCTTCTTTCGCTCTTTCATCTGGTCTCAAACTTGTGATATCCTTGCCTCTAAAGTAAATTTTTCCTCGGGTTATTTTGTATTTTGGATGTCCTGCTATAACATATCCTAAACTGGTTTTACCCACTCCATTAGGTCCCATTAACGCGTGTATCTCCCCTTCATTGATTACTAAGTCTATTCCTTTAAGTATATCTTTCCCTTCTACTTCTACATGCAAGTCCTCAATCCTTAAAAGTTCCATGTTAAAAGTTACACCCCATGATCTTTATATCACAGCTTTCTGGCAAATCCGCTAATTGTTTATGAATCCTGCACATTTCTCCAGAATCCCTAATAATCTTAAGGAAGTACTGTGTTTCCCTTATGACATCAAAACTGTTATTTATTCTGGGTACTGCTTCTTTGATTTTAGCTTCTATCTCTTGGCTTAGATTAATCTCAGCACCCCTCTTTTTTTTAACATATTGGCTTATTGTACTCTCCTGAACCCCAAGGATCTTAGCTATTTCTTTTTGGGCTTTTCCTGTTTCTTTCATGTACATTGTAAGGTATTTCCTTATAGTAGGAATTATGTAAAACACCTCTAATTCCTGTGGCTGTAGGATCTGTTGAGTATTCATACTAATTCACCATAGTTAATAATATAATTCACCATAGTGTATTTATAAAGATTTCTATGGTTTGGAATATAACTAAAAGCTAACAGAAACATTTAAATACTATAGCTAGTTATATAATCACTATGGTAACAACAATCCAGATTAGTGAAGATCTTCAAGAAGAATTAAAAAACAGAAAGTTATATGATAAAGAGAGTTATGAAGAAGTTATTTGGGATTTAATAGAAGACACGCTAGAACTATCTGAAGAAACAAAAAGGGATATAGAAGAAGCTCGTACCGATATAAAGGCCGGCAGGACTCATTCCCTTGCTAAAGTAAAAAAGGAGCTAGGATTATAGATGTATGAAGTTGAGTTTTCTGATAAAGCCCTTAGACAATTCAAAAAGTTAGAAAAAAATATACAAGAGAGAGTAATCTCTACATTAGAAAGAATAAAGACAAGACCAGAATCATACATAACCAAACAGGTGGGGGATCCAAGCTATAAACTAAGAGTAGGCGATTATAGAGTGATATTGGATATTGATCGGGTAAGATTAAAATTATCAATAAACAAAGTTGGTCACAGAAGAAATATTTACAAATTACCATAAATTATGAAATACTACAATTCAATATCTAAAGGTTATGACGAACTCCATAAAGAAGAACAACTTAAAAAAGTAAACCTGATTCTTAAACATCTCAAACCTAAAGGACTTTTGTTAGATGTAGGCGCAGGTTCTGGAATCTCAACCAAACCTTTTGAAAAATACTGCAGATGTATAGCCCTGGACCCTTCAATAGAACTATTAAAGCAGTACAAGGGCACAAAAGTTCTTGGAAAGGCAGAATCCATTCCATTTCCAGACAAAACCTTTGATGTTATAATTTCAATAACAGCATTGCATCACACCAATTTAAAAAAAGCTCTCTCTGAGATTAAGCGGGTAGCAAAACCTAACGCCAAAATCGCAATATCTTTCTTAAAAAAATCTAAAAAATTAAATCAAATGAAAAAACTATTAAAGAATTTCAAGCAAATAGAAGAAGAAAAAGATATGCTTTTTATAGGATCAGCCAAACATCTTGAATAATCCTTCTCCGCCACCGCCTTTCTTCCTTTCAAATCTTTCCCTTCTTTCTCTGGCTCGTTTCTCCCAGCTTGTTTCTTTTCTGCCTGTGGTTTGATAAAGATCCAAAGG
>JACOZS010000034.1 GCA_016181215.1 Candidatus Woesearchaeota archaeon | reverse complement strand
TCAAATTCATCCATGTAATCTTCTCTAGAACTAAATCCTAGTTTTTCTTTAATGTTTGATAATATACCCATTTTTAGCACCCTTTATTTTTTATATGATATGTAACTAGTTTTGGTTAAGCATCTACTTATATATAAATATTACTATTCTCGAATGGTATGTCATTGCAGACCTTCTAAGGCGCTTACTACCAACCAAATCTGGGCTCTGGCGTAAGCTGGAATATTTGGATTATCAGAAAGTTCATCCAATGCCTGCAATGCTTGGTCTACTTTAACCTCGAATGATTTCCCGTTCTGATCTTCCAGCGCCTTAAGCGCTACATTTACTTTCAGCCTGACATTTTTAGGAATGGTTTGATCTTCTTCCATTCCCTTAAGCGAATCTATTACTCCATTAACTTCTTTCATCTTTATCCTTCATTTGTTTTAAGACTCTTTCTTGTATTTCTTGGGCCTTGTCTTTAAGCTTGTTTTCCTGCTTCTCAAGATTTTTAACACGCAGGTCTAGCATTTCCTGTTTTTCAGCAAGTTCTTTCTTTAAGTCTTTTGATTTAACGTTGATCATTATAGTGCCTACAATCTTGTATGCTGAATCAACCACTTCTATTTCTTTTAATGCACTTTCTACTTCCATCAGTTGAGCTTGAAAGGTTTGTTTTTGCAGAACGAAGTTGTTCAGATTCTGCTCAATAATCTGCAACTGCGCAACATCCTGTTCTACCTCTTTTGGCATTTTCATATTGCTTTAACCTTGGTTGTTATTGATCTTGGCTTATATAAAATTCTTGAGCCACAATAAACGCAACGTATCTTCTTTTTAACATACTCCTCTTTTATCTTTTTTTCACATGAAAAACATTTGTACGTAACCACCATTTTTTACTCCAGATAATATGCCTTCCCTGTGAATCTTGAACTGCAGGAGTTACAGTGCCATATGCCGTAAGCGACTCTTCTTACCGCGGTTTTTCTGCAGTATGGGCATTTTTGCTTTCTTCTCTGTTTTTTAATTAGAGTTCTATCTTAAATGGAAGTTTTATTTCTATATCTTTAAGTTCTTTGGTTCTTTTTTTAAAATTCATTATTGCTATTCCTACAACCTTACCGGTTTTTTCATCTATCCTTACTGATACATCCTCTTCTAAATCCTTGAAATAACCATCGCCATGTTTTTCCATACCAATTTCTAGAAAATCTCCTTCTTCATCATAGTAAACAAACATTTTTCCTTTCATTTTATCTCTTCAACGAAGTAGCTTGTAATTATGAATCCTTCTCCGTTTAAATATTTAACTATAATTCTTAAGAATTTAGCACTACTTTTTCTATTCTTATAATATCTGTAGTAACGTCTAATCTTAAAAGGATGTATTATTATTTGTTGTGGATTACTTAATGTTTCTTTAATTTCGTCTAGATTGTTCTGCATTTCTGAATGTTTTAATATGTGTTTCCATCTTTCCTCTGTGAGGTATATCTTTCTTTTAGTCTTATCTATAACTTCAAAAATAAGTGACATGTCCGAACGCGAAAAACGTCCCTTTATAAACTTTATGTAGAAAAATCCGAAAGATTTACGAAAATGAGTGGGGCTATTCGGATTTGAACCGAAACTGCAAGGTTGATTGCTCTCTTTAAAAGAGTCCCAAACCTCGAGTCATAGCCAGGTTAGACCATAGCCCCTGATGAATGAGAGACATATGGCTTAATTTATAAAAGTAATTATTTCTTCCTTTCTTCTTTGGTAGGCTTCGCGGCTGGTTTGGTTGCTTCCTTGTCTGCCTCAGTAGCTTTTGCTTCTCCTTCTGCTGGAGCTGCGGCTGGTTTGGCTGCTTCCTTGGCTGCTTCAAGGGCCTTAAGCTTTTCTTGTTCTTCTTTAAGCCTAGCTTGTACTTTTTCTAATTCTGATTTTAATTTTGATAACTTTTCTGGACTTGGTTCAATTTTTTCTTCTTTGATTTCTTTATCGTAATTTCCTTTGTTTACTTCTGCTACGGCGTCTTTTGGTTCAAGACTTTCAACTAGGATACCAAGGGAGTTACAAGATCCTATAACCTGATTGACTGCCCCCTTAAGATCGTTAACTAACATTGAATCATATTTCATTCTTGCTACTTTGATTATTGATTCTATTGGCGCGTTAGTTACTTTTTCTTTATTTCTGGCAGGAGAACCTTTTTCTAACTTAAGTTCCTTCTTTAATAATTCTGATGTGCTTGGTGTGCCAACTTCAACATTAACTTCTTTGGTATCTACATCTATTAATAACTTTACTGGGACTTTCATTCCAGAAAAAGCTTTTGTTTTGTCATTTACTTTTGACATTACTTGTCCTATGTTAATTTTTAAAGGCCCGAGTTTTTGTGCTATTGCTGGGGTTGGGGCGGCTTTGCCTCCTTCAGTGATCATATCTATCTTTTCTATCTTTGACATTTTATTCTTCCTTTTTCTTTTCTGGCTCAGAATCTCTTCTTATTACCTTGACTGAATCTAATTTTACAGTGATTGGAATTGGTACTGCTGCTTCTAATAACTCTACTACGACTTCTTCTTTTTCGTGATCTATTCTTGTAACCTTGGCTTGCTCTCTCTTGAACGGACCTGATATGATTTCAACAATATCATTCTTCATTATATTTGCTTCTTGTTTTACTTGTTCTAACATTCCTTCTATTTCTTTGTAGTCTATAAGGTTTGGCAGTAAACCACGAGCGTAAGGAACTCCCTTAAAGGATTCTTCTGCAGACTGCCTGTTTTCTGCTTCTAAGAATATGTAACCTCGCAATCCGTGGGGCCTTATAACTGCGTAAACATCAAGACCTTTTTTAATAGCATTGGTACTAACAAAATCCAACACTTGATCTTCTCGGTTTGCTGTGGTTTTTAATGCAAATATTGTTGCCATTTTACGTTGAAAGTGCCCATATTATATGCACCAGGAAGCCTATAAACCCTATTATTAATATGCCTAAACCCGATACCTTGACTATTGTTTTAAACTCTTCCATGCCGGGTTTTCTTGTGATAGTAAAAACCCTGACGCATTCGCTTAAAAAGCTTTTTATTTTGGATAACATAGAAAGAGGTAAAGATGTGATTTTTTAAAGCTTTCTGAATGGGGGTTTTGTCGCAGATTAGTCAGTTTTCAAAAGCTGCCTGATTCGTCAAGAATATTTATTTAATAAGGTAACTAATAATTTCTTGTTATACCATAGGTTATTTAAAGTTGTAGTAAGTCCTACGACAAATAAAATGACGATTATTAATAACACAATATATTCTTTAAATATTAATTTCAATGCTATAGTCGCATATTGTGGATAAATTATTCGATACATACTTAAAGCAAAAATACTAATAATAAATGCAGAGACAATTGTTATAAGGGCTACGCATAATGTAATAAATTGAGTCCATAATCTATTATGCTTTAAATTATAACGTTGAAATAATATCGAATTCCTTTCATCCGTTTTCACTAGGTCATCACCTTATAATAATTATAACCCACCAAAGCCATACCAAAAAGTATTCCCAATATACCTATCCATAGAAAAAGCAAGTTAAAGTTGCTTAGTAGGAAAGATAAGATTATTATACCGTATATTGTACCAAATATCCCTAAAAAAGTTGTTATGAACTCTTTCAATCTATTGCTGGTCATTTTTTACATCCCTCTATTAGGTTATAGTCTTCTTTTTTCGCATCTTCAAGAGAGGAAAAGGTTTTTATATTATTTTCCTCAATATCTCCGAATTTGGGAGGACATTCTCTTAAATCGTATAGATTCTTATTTTCTTTATTGCCGATATACCTAACATCCACATTATATTCGGATACTATAAGAAGAGTTCCTGCTAGGAATAATAAGATAACTCCGGTACCAAGAAGAATATCCAAAAATCCTCTTTTTCTCATATATTTTCTATATATTATCTTATATATAAAACCTCCTCCTTACAACAGAGCCTGAACGGAGATTTTATTCAAAATCTACAAATTCTATACCTAAATCATGCTGGAGTTCTTTTTTCACTGCATCAGACTTTTTCCTGCTGGATCCAAATATTTGGGAGGATCTAACTCCTGTGACTATAATCATTACCCGAATTGTTTTTTGAAGATCTTCAGATATTTGAGCACCCCATATTATACGCGCGTCTGCATCTATTTTTTCAGCAACTGCTTCTACAACTTTTCTTGCTTCTTCCAAGGTCATATCTAAACCACCGGAAACATTTATTAAAGCGCCGTTAGCTCCAGAAATTTCAACATCCAACAAAGGATTGTGAATTGCTTTGTGGACTGCCTCTGTTGCCCTGTTTTCTGTATCGCTTTCTCCTACGCCTATCATGGCAACGCCCCCCTTGCCCATTACTGTTCTTATGTCTGCAAAATCAAGATTTACAAGGCCTGCCTTGGTTACTAATTCTGTAATTCCTTTTACTGAGTTTGTTAATATCTCATCTGCGACTTTAAAAGCAGTATGCAGGGGCAGATCGGGAGCTAGCTCCAGTAATTTGTCATTAGGTATTACAATTAATGTATCCACTGTATTTTCTAGTTTTTCAAGTCCTAACATTGCGTTTTCGTATCTTCTTTGCCCTTCCATTGAAAAGGGTAAAGTAACTATGGCAACTGTCAAAGCTCCAAGTTTTTTAGCCATCTCTGCCACTACTGGCGAGGATCCGGATCCTGTTCCTCCACCCAGTCCGCAAGTTATAAAAATTAGATCAGAGCCTTGTATTTTTGCTTTAATGTCATGTTCTGATTCCCTGGCTGCTTCTTCCCCTATCTGCGGAATAGAACCTGCTCCAAGACCGCCTGTGATTTCTTTTCCTATGAGAATTTTTGTATCTGCATTTGTGTATAACAAATCTTGAGCGTCTGTATTGATTGCTATTGTTTCGCAGCCAGTGATTCCAACTTCGAACATTCTGTTAATTGTGTTGTTTCCAGCACCACCACAGCCCACTACTTTAATTTTAGCTCTTTGCTTGGCAAGTATGGCTTCAAGCTCTGCGTCTATTGGGTTGAAATGTTTTGGCATACCGCCTTTTGCTGTTATAGCTGACTGTTCACGAGCCTCTTTTAATAATGAATCCATGTTTAGAAATAGAGGTAAGGTAATTTATAAACTTAATTATGATGGATTAGATGTTTTAAAGTGTATTTCTTTAACTTCTGGAATCAATCTTTTAAGGGTATCTGATATTGGTTTTTGGTATGCTTCTGGCAATTGAGCGTTTATTGTTAGATTGTTGTCTTTTAATTCAAAATCTGAAACGCCAAGAGTAACTTCTAAGAAACCTTTTATTTTTTCAGTTGTATCTGTTATTGGGCCTTTTACGTCTATTTCGTAGATTACTTCACGACCTGCTAAAGGATGATTAAAGTCCATTACAACGCGGCCTCCGGAAACAGTTCTCACTGTTCCTATTATGTTGTCCATGTTTATTCTTAAGCCTGGGAATGGTTTTATATTCTGCTTCTGGAAGAGATTAAGAGGAACCATTTTGATTAGCTGCGGGTTTTTTGTTCCGAAGGCCTCTTCTGATTTTAGATCTATAGTGTATTTACCTGGAGTTTTTTCAATAAGAAAATCGTCTAGACCTTTCAATAAGTTACGTTCTCCTATGCAAACTATTAGAGGTTTATATTTTGTTTTTGGGTTGTGTAAGTTATGTTTTTTAGCGTCTTCTTCTCTGGTTAAATCGAAAACTTTATTATCGTCTTTAGTCTTTCCTATAAAATCCACTTGTATGAAATCTCCTTTTTTGAACATCTGACTGTTTTTTAAACTAGATTTATAAAGGTTATTGTTAAGTTTTATTATAACCACTCTAAAATGGAAACATTTAAATATTAATGATAATTCGTGGTTGTTATGGGTTGGAGAGCAAGAGTTGACGCGCAACTAAGGAATCATCTGGAGAAACAGATTCAAGAGACGGGCAAGCATAGAGCATCTTATTCTCAAGCAAAGGAACCTGGAAATGCACAATTATGGATTGCTGTAGCTAATTTGTCAAGGGAAATTGTTGATTTGAGCTTGAAATTGAAATTCTTGGAAGGTGCTTTGAAGGATATGGGTGAGAAACAGGTTCAAAATCAGATACCGCATTCGCAGATTTTAGAAGATATTCCAAAAGTAGAGATTATAATGGATGAACCTGAAAAGAAAGCGATTAAACAAAAAACTAGGAATGTTAAGAAAGTAAAAAGAAAAAAGAGATAATATTAATATTATGATAGGTTTCTAAAATGCCAAAATTCGTTGATATTGAAACGCCATATAGTGGAAAGAATGAAAAAGAGATTAGAAGAAATCTTCTTTATGCAAGAGCCTGCATGAGAGACAGTCTGATGCGAGGAGAGATTCCGTTTGCTTCGCATTTGCTGTATACACAACCAGGGATTTTAGATGATGATGTTCTTGAGGAAAGAGAGAAAGGAATTATGGCAGGCAAGGAATTAATCGAGTCTCTTCCTAATATTGTTACTGTAATTTATTTGGATCTTGGCATTTCAAATGGTATGAGAGATGGAATAGATTTGGCTAATGAACGTAAAAGAGTCGTGGAGTATAGAAGTCTTGGAACGGGCTGGGAAGAAAGAGAACTTAAAATTGCTAGAAAACATTCTCATGCGGCGCTTTGGGGATTAGAAGATATTATTATTGATGCCCGGGGCGAAGAAAGAAGTCCAAAATCTTTATAAAGGTACTAAGTTCTGAAGTTGTTTATGACTGAAGAGGTGACGCAGGCTTCTGCTGGGGATTTAAAACCAGGAAGATATGTTTTGTTTGACAACAAGCCGTGTGTAGTACGAGATGTGCAGACTTCCAAGACTGGAAAACATGGAGCAACGAAGTGCAAGATAGAAGCAATTTCATTGTTAGATGATGCCAAAATAATAAAAATTATGCCCTCTTCAGACAATGTTCAGGTTCCAATAGTTGAAAAAGAAAATGCGCAGGTGCTTTCAGTGTCAGGAAACAAGTGCAATGTGATGGATATGAAGACATTTGAGACGTTTGACTTGAATATTCCTGAAGAATTTAAATCAGATATAAAGGAAGGTACACAAGTACAATATTGGACTTGCAAAATGCAGACGATGCGGACACAAAGCATTGAGATCGGTTAGGAAAGCGAAAGCTAAAACACAAGGATAAAAAGAGGCAAAAATGAATATTGATTTGTTACTGTTATTAGTTTTTTATTTAGCGATAATTCTATTTTATTATAGAAACAAGAAAGATTTCCATGTAGAAAATAAAATAATTTTACTCTATAAAACTAAGATAGGATTAAAAGCCATGGACAGGATTTCAAAAATCTGTCCTAAATTTTGGAAATTTTTAGGGAATATAAGCATAATAACTGGATTTGCCGGGATGGCCCTTATTCTGTATTTAATAATTGTGGGTACTATAAAAATGATATTTGTGAAAGCCCCTCCTGCCTTAGCACCATTACTCCCAGGAGTTAAGATTCCGGGTTTGCCTGATTTAAGTTTTTTGCATTGGCTCGTTGCTATATTTGTGACTGTAGTTATTCACGAGTTTTCTCATGGGATATATTCTCAATTGCATAACATAAAAGTTAAGAGTTCTGGGTTTGCTTTACTAGGTCCCCTGCTTGGAGCCTTTGTTGAACCTGATCCAAAACAATTAGCAAAAGCCAGCACAAAAGCACAACTTTCTATTTTATCTGCAGGCTCATTTTCAGAGATCGTAACTGGATTTATCTTCTATATTATGTTTTTCAGCTTAAGTTTACCTTACGCGGGTTCGTTGTATCAAGTTGACAATCTGACTGTGTCTGGCATTGCTCCCGATTCTCCATTTTCAAAGTTGAATATAGAAGCACCAGTCACTATATTTAAAATAAATGATCTTGAACCTTTAAAAGCCTTAGAAGGTATAAAGCCAAACCAAGACGTCATATTAGATACCGATAAAGGGAAGTTGAAGGTCAGGACTGGAGTTAATCCGGACGATAGTTCAAGAGGATTTATAGGAATTAAAGATATTAAGGTTAATAACTCACCAAAACCAAACGTGAATGTGGATTATGCCAAATTCATCAGCTGGATTAATTTGCTTGTATTTTGGCTGGTTGTGGTTAGTTTTGGAATTGGACTGGCTAACTTGCTGCCCCTTGGCCCATTTGATGGCGGAAAAATGTTTTATGTTGCTATGTTAGCAATATTCAAAGACAAGAAAAAAGCTGCTGCGATATTTGGTTTTGCCACATTATTCTGTTTGTTTTTATTAATAATTAATTTGCTTCCATATTTATGGAAGTTTTTATTATTTTTAGTCACTTTATTATTATAAAATGCTAGTTGACGTACATGCACATCTGCCACATCCGAGATATGAAGAGGAAGAACTAAACAGGATTATAAAAGATTGCAAGAAAAATAAAGTTTTGATTGTTTCTTCTGGAGTTAATCCTACCTCGAATAGGAAGGTATTAGAATTAAGCAAAAAATATCCTGATGTGGTAAAGGCTTCACTTGGGGTTTATCCGTTAGATGCTATAGGTTATATTGAACCTGAAGGCGCGAGATATTCTGAACCTATAAAAGATTTAGATAGCGAACTTGAATTCATTGAGAAAAATAAGAAAAATATAATTTCAATAGGAGAAATTGGATTAGACCGGGCTTATGTAAAAGACAAAGACAAAGAACAGAAAGAAGTTTTCATGAAAGTTCTTGAGTTAGCCGAGAAAGTTAAAAAACCTGTGGTGATACATACTAGAGGTGCAGAGAAAGAATGTATTGAAATCTTGGAAACTACCAAATTAAAGAAAGTTGATTTTCATTTTTTCTCTGGAAATTTGAAACTTGTTAAACGAATTGAAGATAATGGCTGGTATTTGTCAATTCCGTGCCCGATTTTGAGAAACCAGCATTTTCAATTAATTGCTGAAAAAGTAAATATCAATCAATTATTGACAGAAACTGATTCTCCTTATGCTCCGCCACGAGGGGAAATTAACAATAATCCGATGAATGTGAAACTTATTCTGGAAAAAATTGCCGAAATAAAAAAAATTTCTTATGAAGAAACGGAAAATAATATTTTTATGAACTTTCAAAAAGTTTTCATGTAAATTTTTTCTGGAAAAGAATAGAAAAGTATTTAAAAGAGAAAAACTCTAAAAATTTAAGCAAATATGGGTGAAAAATCTTTTTCATTCATAAAAAATTTCGTGAGGTGTGACCAAAATGGCTGCAAGAAGAAGAAAAGCTGCTAAAAGATCGAGCAGTAAACGAAAAAGGAGAAGATAATCTCTTCTCTTTTTTATTTTATTTCTATTATGGTTCCTTCATCACCCGGATTCAACAAATAAGTCTTTCCAATCTTGTCTTTTTTGTTAAAAGTTTCATGCAGATGCCCTGAAAGAGCGAAATCTGGTTTTAGTTTTTCTATAACTTTTCTTATTGACACACAACCAACGTGTCCGGCCCATGGCAAGTAATCAAGTTTTGTATTTGCTGGCGGACCGTGAGTTATAAGTACTAATTTGTTTTTTAGTTTATCGCTTACTTTAGATGCGTACATTTCAAGATCGAGATTTACACGAGAAAATCCTCCGCCACCATAAGCAAAGAA
>JACOZS010000033.1 GCA_016181215.1 Candidatus Woesearchaeota archaeon | reverse complement strand
ATAGATAATTATGGAAGTACTAAAGATGCTTCCGGCGGGTTGTATGCTTTAAATGCTCAAAAGAGGATAGTTGACATTTATTACAATGAACTAAATGATTTGGTTAATGGAGAGGAAGCTTATAAAAATTTAATTGAAAAATTTGGAAATGATTTAACTTCAGGAGAAATATATGAGTATCAATTAAAATTAGATACTTTGAGTAATGAGAAAGCAGGAAAATCTTCTTCAAGAATTTTAAGAGATAATAATCAAAATATAAAAATATCCTTAACTGACGTGAGAATATTATCACAAGATGTTGGGTCCAGGGTTAAAATTTTTGTAACGGGTGCAGATAGAATCAAAGAAGGCGGAATTCTTAGGGTTGGCGATCGAATAGATGATCTATCTGGATCAAAGTTTGAAGTAGGATGGATAATTGATTCAATAGAAGATGATAAGATTACAATAATACCCCAGATGGTTCAGGGAAATACTGAGTTCAGGGCTGTTAGCATACGGCTTGGTGGATCTGCTAATATAAGGGTAAATTCAATTTCGACCGTGCCTAATGTAGTAGATGAAAGGGTAACTGCGAGCATTAATATTGAAGACATATTAGTGAAAAGAGAAGCCAAAATAACCCTAATTCCTGAATCAGAGAAAGCATTTTCAGAATCAAAAATAAGAATTAATCTTCCAATAGAAAAAAGAGTTCTTGGGCCGGCAATATTCAGCAAAAGTCTTGATCAGGAGATAGGAAGGGCGCAGGATTTGATAAAGCGGTTGGATGAAATAATAACCAGTCTTGAAAAAATACATAAGTTCTGGGCTCAGTTTTGTTTTGCTACGTTCACTATTTTGTGGGGCAAGAACCTGCTTTTTGGAGGAGGAAGAAATGCTGTTGTAAGACAGAAATTAAGCGAGAGCTGGAAGGAAAAGTATGCTGATGCTAGAGCGTCTGGGTACAGGAAAAGCTATGATTCCTTTATATTTGAACATAAAGAAGAATACGAAACTGATTTTACCAATACTGGAAATATAGTTGACAGCATTAAATCCGGAGCGTACCAAAGCAATTTGCCGCCTGAAATAAGAGGACTTGGAAAAGATTATGATGAATACAAAAAAGATTATTACTTCTTGAAAGAATCATTGAGATATGAAAAAGATCCTGCTGGGCAAAAAACGCTTTTCAGACAATTTGCTACTTTAACCGCAAGTACTGCAACAACGAGAATTGATAACGAGTTTGCCGCATATGAAAAGGCTGCTTCCTGGGATGAATTGGATGAGGAAAGCAAAAAGAAGATTAGTAATTTTATAGATGGGAATGCGGGATTTAGCAATTTAAAGAACGAGCTTGAAGGAAATGAAGAAGAAAAATATGCCAGTTTGTACAGAACACATGAGGCACAAATACTGAAGAGCTACAGGGAATATAGACTAAACAACGAGTATGACAGGTACTTTGGACAAGGCATATTTAAAAAAGAATTGGAATCGCAAGTTGGAGCTGACATTGTAAATAAGAACCTTGATGAGATTGATAACATAGCTGATACTTACAGACCAGGAGGAAACGTAGGGGATTTAATTGAGATTAGTGTTAGGGACATAAATAACAATGAGCTGTTGTTTGGAGGGAAAAGATATGTTGTAGATGAAAATAAAGTTACAGAAAGCCTTGAAAAAAAGGTTCCTGTTGAGATTACTGGACTAGGAAAAGTTAAGTTCGTGGAAGAAGCCAAAGCGCCCGAATACAAGCATATACCAAAGATTGCTGTTGTGGAAGAAGGAAGAGCTAGAGGAAAAGTTTCCAGAATCAGCATAGATTCAACAAAATATGTAGAGGTTGAATATTCATCTTCAGGAAATCCAGTCAAATACACTGTTTTTGAAAGAGCAAGTCCTAATGGTCCTTTGGGAAGATCGAGCGATTATTTAAAAGGAACTTTAGATCTTGAGATAATAGAATTAAGCGAAAGAGCTAAATATGACAAGACTGCACAAGAAGAATTAAACAGATTAAGGGGCATACAGCGGTGCGTTGCTCTTGTCAATGACAAATTAGGAAGAGGAAATTATGCGCGCGGTTCTCAAGTGGTCAACTGTGGGAATGAAGGATCTTATGCTGTAGAGAGCATTGGACCTAAAGAGGAACCTTTGACTGGAGCATCGTGCACTGATTTTATGAGCCCAGGAGATTGTAAACTTTTGTTTAATGCCTGTGATCCTGTTGTTTGTCCTGCATCAAGATGTAATTTCGGAGGAAGGCTTGAAGGAGGAGTAAAGAATGTAGTTGAGAGCGGAATCGTCGGTTCTCTTGCTTTGTGCCTGCCTAATGCAAAGGAAGGCATTGTGATGCCTGTATGCTTAACTGGTTTATTAGCTGGATTACAAAATATCAGATCTGTGCTGCAGGGATACGAACAATGCCTGAAAATAGCAAAAGTGCAAGGACAGTCTGTAGGAATATGCGACAGATTAAGATCATTTTATTTATGCGACATTTTGTGGAGAGAAGCGATTACTGTACTTAACTTAAAAGGCGGGATAGTTGGTATGCTATCAGAGAAAGTGTTTGACGTTGGTTCAGGGGGAGGGGAATATGCTTATTTCAAGAGGAATGTTGAAAATTCAGTTAATAGTTTGGGGTACTTTACCCAAAATTATGCCAAAAATGTTTTTGCATCTTATTCAGGAGGAAGTTTGCCTGAAATAGGAGCAGAGGTGTGCAAGGCCCTGATATCCAAGAAGCTTCCTGGGGTTGGTAATTTCTTCGCGCAGGTTCAAAGACCAGAAAGTCCACCGCAGTTTACAGCGTTCTTTGACGAGATACCTTATTCGGATATAACGACACCGCCACAATCACAGTATTCAGTGTTTTATCATATTTATGCCGGGGAAAATGAGGATATTTCGTTCAGTGTTTATTTAAGAGGAAGTCTGGCCAATGTAATGACTTTGAGGCCTGCATTTGTGGCTATGAACAGAAAACTTCAGAGAGGAGGATTTGCTTCTGAAAACATAGACAGGGTGGCGCAAACAGGTTACAATGAAATATGCGTTGAAATAAGAACAAGAACATATGGACTAAGGACTGAATGCGGGTTTAGTAAAGTAAGCACTAGTTTTGCACTAAGCAGGCTTAATGAATTATTTATATCAAAAGAAGCCGGAAAGCAGATAAAATCTGAAGAAGAGTGTATTCCTGAAACAACAAGGTTAACTTCTCTTGAGTATGATTCCGGGCTTAGCGGAGGAGTTAAACCCGGCAGAGTTATTGTTGGAGCAAATTCTCCTGGATTACTTGAAACTGGATTATTAAGACAGTGCTCCAAGTTTGATCCTGATGTAGGTACTGGAAAAGATAATTGGGCTCCAGTTGGAACCTGCGGAAAGGATAGTTTAGGAAGAGATCTTGGGGCCTGCTGGCTATACAAGCCATCTGTCACTGAAAATATCAAAGACACAAATATTGAAGGAGCAACTTTAGAGAAACTTCCTGAATTAGCTGAGAAGGTGGCTGGAGAAATATCTGACGTTGACAGACCATTGAGCAAACAAGAGGTTATGGAGCATGTTAAAACTGCCAGAAGGCTTAGTGAAGTAGGGGATTACGAGGCTGCTATTGAAATTTATCAGAATATTGTCGTTAGGGCTATAGAAGATGAAGATAGTGCCATGGCGCAGTTTGAGATTGCTGTGATATATGAAAGATGGGCTAGAAAATTAAAGGAAGAAGTAGAAATAGCCACGGCAAAACCTGATAAAGAAGTTGGCGGGGTGTCGGGTGCTGAGGAGAAACCAACAGAACCAAAACAGACTGAAGCACAAAAAAAGACTGAAACTAAATTAGACATAAAGATCACCGAATTTGGCCAGATCTCTAATTTTAACAGCATTAAAGAAAGCGGAATCCCATTTAGTTATTATGATGATACTTTTTTAAATAATTTTTTTGCACTTCAAACTAATTACGTTAGATCTATTGGAAGAAAAACTTCTGAAAAAATTATAGTGTTTTCTGGAGAGGATACTATTAAATCTTATCTTGATAGACTTGGAGAGGCATACGGTTTAGAATATGCCATAAATGAAGAAGGAGCAATAATCTTTTCTGAAAAAAATGAATAAAAGAATATTTCAAATTTTTTTAATTGAGATTGTATACTCGTTTTTATTATTTTTGACTGTAACTTTTTCAAGAATTAAGATCAGCGAGTACGGTAATATTCTTAGTAATTTAAGCGGTAAACTTCAGGGGCTGCAGGAATCTGCATTAAACAATTCTGTGAACATTGCTGAATCTATGGATCTGTTAAATACTGTGAATAGTTTAACCCAGAATATTTCTTTTATTGCTTTTGTTTTTCTGCCTTTATCTATATTATTGATTTATGTTATATTACAGGGGTTGTCTTATAAAATAACATATTCTGATTTTAAAAACTCGTTGATGGATAGGAAGTACTTTTTGAGGTTCTTGATTGTGGGTTTTTCTTATTTTTTATATATTTTTTTGATTTTGAAATACGTGCTGCCTGATTACGATAACAGAACTGTATTTGCTTCTGAAGAGGCCTTAAATAATGTACTTAGAAGTTCTTCCCTGATTTTAGTTTTAATCTTTATTGGTTTTTGTGTGGCTATAACTTACTATGCTTTGTTAAAGAAAGAAAGATCCTGGAAAGAAACCTTGGGGGATACAATAGAAAGGATAACTAAAAAACCAAGTATAATCCTGCTGAATCTTGGGGCGTATCTTTTAGGGGCTTTTAGATTAATGGTTATAGGCGCCTTGATACAAAGTTATATTTCTAAAGAAGCCCTGTTCTTCTCGTTTACTGCTACAATAATTGCTATCTTGGTAAGCAGCCTTGTAATTGCTTATTACAAGAATTATTTAGTCAGGGTTATAAACAATTAGTTTTATAAAGATATTTCTTGAAACAGACAGTTATGATCAGCCTTTGCATGATAGTTAAAAACGAGGAAGACTATATAGGAAATGCGCTGGATGCTGTAAAAGATTTGGTTAAGGAGATTATAGTTGTTGATACAGGAAGCACCGACAAGACTGCTGAAGTTGGTAAGAAGCATGGAGCTAAAGTGTTTAATTTTAAGTGGATAGATGATTTTTCTGCGGCAAGAAATTTTTCAATTGAACAGGCTAAGGAACCATGGATTCTGGTTCTTGATGCTGATGAAATCTTGGCAAGAGAGGATATTGAGGTTATTAAGAAATTAGTTAAAGATGATTCCATAACAGGATATACTTTAATACAGAGGAATTATACTAATGATAAAGATCTGCCTAATATTACTATTAATAAGAAAGATTACAAAGAATGCAAGAATTATTATGGATACTGCGAGAATCCTTTAGTGAGATTATTTAAGAATGACAGTAGAATAAGGTTTGTAAATAAGGTTCATGAAATTAT
>JACOZS010000041.1 GCA_016181215.1 Candidatus Woesearchaeota archaeon | reverse complement strand
TTGATATTGCGAAATAGCCGAATAAATCGCACTAAAACCAAACTCATTCATATCAGAAGTTAAATCTACTTTACCTAGACTCAAAGTAATTTCGCTTACTTGAGATGAAGATTGTTTTACATTGCTGTCAAGAGTGGACACCGCCCCATGTACGTCGCTAGCGTCATTATTGACTTCTCCAAGTACGCTTATTAGTTTTGATGTTAATGCTAAACTTATTTCTTCTGATTTTGCCCCAACCTGCTCCATGATGTTCTCAATCAGAACATAAACTAAATTTGCTCTGGAATTATCAACATAAAATAAGATCTCGCCTTGACTCTGAACTACCCCTTTAATGCAGGTATCTTTTGAATCCGCTTTAATAACATTGTATTGCTTTTGAACCAAACTGCTTATCAAGGAATTTGTTTCATCGCTGTAACTCTCGCTGTAAGTTCCAACCCTTATCCCATAGATATTTGCCGTGTTGAAAGCAGCCCCAACAAGCATAACCAAAAACAGTGGCCCAAGCAGGACTACTAAAGCAGAAGTCTTGCTTCTAACAATTAATTTAATGTTCTTCAATATGATGCTTGTCAGTTTCATTTCTTAGTTAATCCCTCGAATATTTCTTCTAGATTTGGTTTTTGTATGTCTATGCTTAAAACCTCTTCTTTATTCTTGTCAGCCAGATTCATAAGGTCATTAAACACCTCTTTTGCTTTTTTAGTGTACACTATCAGGCATTTTTCATCTTTTTCACAGCTAATTATATCTTTCTTATCCAGACCTTTTATAATTTTATCATAATTGCCAGAAGCTAATCTTAAATGCACTTCTTCTTTATCACCATATATCTTTCTTAGTTTTCCTACGCTTCCAACCTCAATAACATGTTTATTATGCATTATTGCAACCTCATCGCATATATGCTCAACCTCTTCAAGCATGTGAGAAGTTATTATTATTGTAGTTCCAAAAGAATTTATCTTCTTAATCAAAGCCATCATCTGTTTTCTTAAAGCTGGATCTAAATCTTCAGTTGGCTCATCCAGTATTAATATTTTGGGATCATTCACCAAAGAGCAAGCTAAATCTAATCTTCTCTGCATCCCCCCAGATAAGTTCTCAGCAATTTGTTTTCTTGAATCTTTCAACCCGACAAGATTTAATATATCATTGATATTTTTTTCCATTGCCTTGGATTTTAAGCCATATAAAGAGCCAAAGTATCTTAAGTTTTCTTCAACATTTAATTTTGGATAAAAACAATTGCTCTGTGTTGCAAACCCAATAATATCTTTTATTTTGATCTTTCCAAGCGGTTTTCCATTTACAGAAACAGTTCCTTTGTCTGGTTTGTAAAATCCAACCATTATTTTGAGCAAAGTGGTCTTACCGCACCCAGAAATTCCTATAATACCGAATACTTTTTTCTCAGGAACATCAAGATTTACGCTTTTAAGCACCTCGTTTTTCCCAAAACTCTTGTCTATACTCTTTAACTCTACAATACCCATACAAATTAAGAATAATATTAGCTTTTAAACATTTCTAATCATTTCTAATCCTCTTCGAAAAAAGAATAGTTAGTCATTCCATTGTCAATGCTTATGCGCGGAGAAGTCGCGTATCCTGCTGCGGTTCTTAATCTACCGGCCTCCCAACCCTCACAACTTTTTATATATACGGGATTACTAGGATTAAAGTCTTCAATCCTTCTAAATCCACTAACTCTCCTGCCGGAGAAAAAAGAATATCCTCTGAAGACGAGAATGCTAATGTTATTGGTTCTTCCCACTTTTTCCAGGTGCTCATAAGATAGATATCATAATCTATTTTTTAAAGGTTTCTATTATTTACGAGTTATACCATAATCTAAATTATTTATAAATTACTTATAAATACTTCAAATATTCTTATACTATATATCCAATATATGCCATACCTATATAAGCACTCCAAAAGCTTCGCAGTTTATGGAAGAAGACTTCGAAGGGGGATTTGATCAGCTCTCCGAGGAAGACAAAGACTTATTTGACGAAGAAAACCTGGAAGAACTTGCAGAAGACGACGAAATATCTTCTGAAGAAGAAGGTTTTATGAGCGGCTATAGGGACGCATTAAAGAGAGCTAAGAACCCAAAAGAAGATTTTGAATAGCAAACCAAAATCTGAGTTTTCTCATAGGGGAAACCGCCCTTCACTGAATATTCCTTCTTATCAATAATCCGCCTATTAAGAAGCATATTGCCGTTAAAGTAAGTAATATCAAAGTTACATTTCCAGTTAAAAAAGGAATTATAGTAGGCAGCCAAGGAACATACGCACTGACATAAACAGAAAAATACCTGCTGAAATAATTAACCTCGTTTATCAATAACGTAATTAAAAACAAGAATAATCCAAACGATATTCCGCTGACAGCATTCCCAAGGCTTTCCTTAGTATACTTCCTGGTACTTATTATTATTAAAAAACTTAAGAATACCAGTAATACAGCAACCGTGTTGCTCCAGAATATTATTGTAGGATGCATCATTTTAATGACCCCTCCTTATCATTCTCTGTAATACCCTTACTTTTCTTCTTTCTTCATGCAGTTCTTTTTCTTTGTCAGCCAGTATCTGCCTTAATTCTTTCGCGTCTTTAATACTCCCAAATCTGGAAATCTCTGATTTAATCTTCTTGGCTTCCTCAAGCTCTCTTTCAATTAGTTTCTTTTCATTCTGGAAATCTCTTTCAGATTCCTCAAGTTCTATTTTTTTTGATTCGGTCTTTTCTCTCTCTGCTATTATTCTTCTTTTCTCTTTCTCAATTGACGCTTTTTCTTTTCCAAAACCCTCTGTTTCCTTAATAAGCCTTCCAACCTCATTTCTATCGTCTTCTAATTCATCTTTTTCTTTTCTTACGCGCTCTTCAACCTTGCCCAATTCATCAATTTTATTTCTGTAAAATTTGGCTTGTTTTTCAATTTCAGTTTCTTTATTTTTTATACTGCTGACCTCTCGATTAATTTCAGCTTCTCTATCTTTCAGGTCTCTTTCATAATCATCAATTTTTTTAATTTTTTCCTGAACCCTTTCCTTTTCAGCATCAAACATTGATTTATATTTCGATTCCATACCAGTCAAAAATGCCTTTTTTTCTCTTTTGAAGTTCTTTTCTTCATCGCTAAGCCTTGTTTTGTATGCCTCAAGATCAGCTTTGCTTCTTTTTAGTTCCTTTTCCTTGCGTGAACTTTCCTTGTCCCTATTTGAGATTTCATTTTCTTTCTGTACTGTCTTCTTCAAACTCGCCCTTAGCTTATCTTTAGTAGGCTGTAAATTATCATACCTCTTGTTCAGATATTCTTCCTTTCTTTTTAATTCTCTTTCAAATCTCTCCTGCTCTCTTTTTTTCTTCTCAAATTCTCTAACATCCTTTTCAACAACACCCTTCAAGAATTCCATTCTCAGCTTGCTGTCTCCTACTATCATTTCTTCATGTTCTTTTTCTTTTTTGCCTTGAACGACTTCCTTAAGTCCAAGCAGCTGCGCTTTCCTTTGCTTTCTGGCTCTCATATTATCAGCAATAGCCATAAAGAACAAAGCTAAAGCAATCAACGTAGTCAAAACATTGACAATAGCCTCTTTGGTTTCGCTTGTATTGAATATAAGCAGGTTTATCCCAATAGGAATAAATAACAAATAAATCCAGGTAAGGCTTCTTCCTATCTTTAGATCAGATAAGTTCACGTCTCTTTTTATCTTAAACCACAGAATAGCAGCTATAAACAAAATGAATACTAAAATATAACTATGAAGCACTGTAAAACTATTTATAGGCATTAATCACTCCCCCTCAGTGTTTTAATGTTAGCACTAGAAGGTATATAAACCTTTCCCTTCCATAGACATTAGAAATATTTATATCCCCAATTAAAAACATAATTTGATGATATTACTAGATTTAATAATAGTGCTCATTTCCATATTAATCTTATTAAAAAGTTCTGAATACTTTATAAAATCTTCCGGTAAAATCGCCCAGCACCTGAACATCTCAAAATTCATCATAGGTTTAACCCTTGTAGCAATAGGAACCTCTCTTCCAGAACTAGTAACATCCATAATAGCTGCTCTGGAAAACAACACAGGAATAATTATAGGTAATATAGTTGGTTCTAACATAGCAAATATAGGTCTTATTCTCGGAATTGGCAGCATTCTTACTGTAATTACCGTAAAAAAGGAATTTTTCTATCGAGATTCTATATTCTTGCTTTCCATATCCTTGCTTTTCTACCTTCTCAGTCTTGATAGGATTATCTCTTGGACAGAAGGAATTGTTTTCCTGTTAACCTTTATAGTCTACATTTACATTTTATATCAAACGCGCAAGAAAGAAAGATACGCCAAATTTGTAGGTTCTCTAAACACCGCTAGACTTAGGAATACTCTTATAGTTTTCTGCATATCCTTAGGGTTTCTTTTGTTATCAGCCAAATTTGTAGTGGATTATTCAGTTAAACTTGCTGCAGAACTGGGAGTAAGACAGGAATTCATGGGTTTAACCTTGATTGCCATCGGTACTTCCTTGCCCGAGCTGGCTGTAACAATTACAGCTGCCCGAAAACGTATGCCCGATATTCTATTAGGAAACATAATCGGAAGTAATATTGTTAATATCCTGCTGGTAATAGGAATCTCCTCATTAATAACGCCGATCGAACTGACAACAAGAATATTATTATTTAGCCTGCCAATGATGTTATTCATTACCTTGCTTTTGCTTGGATTCCTGGGAAAAAATTGGTTATTGCGGGGAATACAGGGAATAATCTTCTTATTAATCTACATACTTTATCTATCAGTTTTAATATTTCTTGAATTATAGAATTTCTTTCCTTCAATAAGTAAAACTCCTAAACCAGACACCATTAGGGCTCCAATCCAGTCCAACATCCCTAAAGGGGTCAATCCAAAATACATCCCAACCGGGCTCATCACAAGTAAAACCTGCAATAAACCAGAAGCCAATACAGCAAAAATAACATACCTGTTTGATAACACATTAAACTCAAATACACTCTTATTTGATCTGCAGCTAAACACTAAGAACAGTTCAAAAAACACCAAAGTAGTTAATGCCAAAGTTCTAGTTTTATCAACATCATGACCAACGCTGTACCATTCAAACAACGTCAAGACAGCAAGCATTGAAATAATCCCAGAAATTACAATAAATCCGATTGAACCCTTCAATATCCCCTCTTCCTTTTTTCTAGGTTTTCTGCTCATCACATCACCGTCTTCAGGATCAACACCTAAAGCCAGAGCAGGCAAAGAATCAGTAACCAAATTAATCCATAATAATTGTAATGGAAGTAATAAAGGCAACAATTCCTTCTTGAATAAAATCATGCTGACTAATATAATTAAGAGTTCTCCGAAGTTTGCACTTAATAAATACATAATAAATTTCCTAAGATTGTCATAGATTACACGGCCTTCCTTTACTGCCTTGACAACAGATGCAAAATTATCATCTAGTAATACCATATCAGAGGATTCCCTGGCAACATCAGTCCCCTGAATGCCCATTGCTACTCCAACATCTGCTTTTTTTAGAGCAGGAGCATCATTAACCCCATCCCCAGTCATTGCAACAACGTAATTCAATTCTTGCAAAGCATTTAATATTCTTACTTTATGTTCTGGGTTTACTCTAGCATAAATATCATGCTCTTTAACAACCTCTTTCAGTTTCTCATCATCAATTTTATCTAATTGTATTCCTTCTATTGCTATGCCCTTAATTCCAACCTCCTTTCCAACCGCTTCTGCAGTTAATTTATGATCCCCTGTAATCATTATCGTTCTGATTCCTGCTTTCTTGCATAATTCAACAGCTTCTTTAAATTCAACAGCTTCTTTAACCTCTTCTCTTGGTGGATCAATCATTCCCACTAACCCAACAAACACAATCTTCTTTTCAATTTGATAAGCTGCAGCTAATACCCTTAAAGCATCAGAAGCCATAACCTTATTATTATCCAAAATAATCTGCTTGTCATTTGGCGTGAATCTTCTTGTTGTCTTGCCGGCATGTATATTATTGCACATGCCAACAACAACCTCCGGTGCCCCTTTGATGAAAATTATTCTTTTCCCGTTTATTATATGCGTAGTGCTCATCCATTTCTTAGCAGAATCAAAAGGAACCTCATCTATCCTGTCTCTCTTCTCAACCCCCGCTTTTTTCCCCAGTACAATCAATGCTCTTTCAGTAGGATCTCCCAATTCAATAGAAGCATTATTGCATCCGCTCATTATTTCTAATAATATTTTGAAATTCTTTGGATCTGTTATCCTTCTGTCCAATAAGAATTCACCTTTGGTTTCATAACCTTTACCGGTTACATCAATCAATCTATTATTAACAAATAATCTTGTCACAGTCATCTCATTTTTAGTGATAGTTCCTGTCTTATCCGCGCATATCACCTGAACACTTCCCAAGGTTTCTATGGCTTTTAATCTTCTTATCAAGGAATTAACCTTCAACATTCTTCTTACGCCTATGGCTAAGCATATCGTGACAACAACAGGAAGTCCTTCCGGCACAATTGCTACAGCAAGGGACAAGGCAGTCAACAGCATTTCAATAAAGTTCAATCCTTTGGCATATCCTATCAGGAATACAACCACGCACACTAAAATCGCACCCAACCCAAGCGATTTACCAAATTTGACCATTTTTTCTTGAATTGGAGTTTTAGTCTCTATTATTTCTTGGACTAACTTGGCTATTTTGCCTACTTCTGTGCTCATCCCAGTGCTAGTAACAATGGCCTTGCCTCTGCCATAAACAACGCTAGTCCCTGAGAATACCATATTTATTTGGTCTGCAACCGCAACTTCCCTGTTTATCACTTCTATTGATTTTTTAACCGGCGTGCTTTCTCCGGTCAATGAACTTTCATCAGTTTTTAATTCATAACATTCTATGATTCTTGCATCTGCACTTATTTTATCTCCAGATTCCAAAATTAAAATATCTCCAGGTACTATTTCTTTCGAATCAATTATGATTTCATTTCCTTCTCTTATTACCTTGGATTTTAAACCTGCTAATTTTTTTAATAATTCAATTGCCTTTTCAGCTTTGTATTCTTGAAAAAATCCTATTGCGGCATTTATTATTAAAATAGCAGCGATCACAAGAGAATCTACGAATTCATTTAATACAGTAGAAATTAGTATAGCCGCGATGAGTATGTAAATTAAGGGATCATTAAATTGGGCTATCAATATTTTTAACCAGGTTATTCTTTTCTCTTTTTTAAATTCATTATATCCATGCTTCTCTAATCTAACTTTAACCTCTTCCTGGCTTAATCCAGATTCTCTGGTTTCAAGAATACCGTATATTTCAGCTACCCCTGTATCGTAAAACATGAATTTCTTAAATTAGAAATTGGTTTATATAGTTTATAAACCAAAATTATCATTACAAATCAATTATGAGTCTCTTTTTACTCTCTGGATAAATCATT
>JACOZS010000040.1 GCA_016181215.1 Candidatus Woesearchaeota archaeon | reverse complement strand
TAAATAGAAATCGCCAAGAGCGAAGGTTTTCAATTTTTCAGATACTTCGCATTCCGGATTTAAAACTACGTTTTCTAGATAGTTTTTACTGCATCTTAAAAATCTAAATAGATGCCTATTCTTTCTTGGGTACTTGGTTAAATGCTTCTTCAATATTTCCTTATCAAATTTAACATAATTAGATTTTGTATGCGGCCATTTATTAACAACCATATCTTTTATTTTACGAACGAATCCTATCTCTTCTAAAAAGACCTTAACCATCTTTCTATCTTTGAATTCCAAAATCCACAGGGTATGTTTGCCCAGACCAGATGGCTTTCTTTCTCTTATTCTGGCTACAATTCCAAAGTTTAACAAGAGATAAGAAACATCCTCTACAAGTTTTTTTGATGTCGAGAAATATCTGACAGAGTTTCCAGCAGATTTTGAACTAGTAAAATTACCATCCCCAGAATAAAGTGCTCTTAAAAATGAGGCGATTTTTCTTTTGTTTAGCCCAAATATTAAAGAGGGAACTCTTTTTTCATAGCAGAGTCTACCGCATCCTAATTTTGATACAAGTTTCGCTAATGGCAAGCTACTTAATCTATGCTGCATGGAATTTCCTAAACCCTTAACGTATCTCTTGGCGGGTTCTAACTTAAACAAATTTTTAGATATGTTAGTTATATCATTTACTATATCGGGATTTGAATTAGTTATAACTACATTGCCCCCCTTTCCTGCATTAAGAGAGTAATAGCCCTCAGATACATAATAACCTAAAAATCTACAAAATTCTTCATTGACTGGAATTATTGCTGGAATAGGCAAACTCGTCCCTTTTTTAACCATCAAATTAAAAGGATCGTAGGTTAAGTTCGCAGTATTCATCAAATCACTAAAAGATTCAAAAGGAATATTAGTTTTCTGATTTTCTCTAAAGTAATTATAAATATCACCACTCTTAAGATTGCAAATTTCAGTGGCATTCTTCCATCCTAAAGTGCTTATGGCTTTTCTAACGTCTTCTTCGAAATTCTGAACTCTAAATTCCGGCAAGTAATCAAAGACGTTAATATAGTCTTTGTCGTTAAAACCGCAAGGAATATAACTAGGTATAACTACCTGGTCACCAACCTTGAGGTCTTTACATTCTATCGGCGCGATTTCAAAATCTTTAGTTGGTGCGAATAAACTGTGATCATGAGTAACCGTAACTTCCCTACCGGTCTTTGTTTTAATTCTCAATAACTTCTTTCTCTGGGGATGTTTAACAAAATCAGTCAATTTGGATAGTCTAGTCCTCAAATCAAAATCAAGAGTTGGAATTTTTATTTTGCTTATATCTTTATTTTCTAATTCTTTAATCTGAATCCTTTTCATTATACCATCTTCAAAAATAACAACTTCTTCATCCCCCCTTATAGAACTTCTCACCTCTCCGACAATCAGTGCGCTGTCCCCTAACCTTAAACTTGTTCTTATTCCTTCATCAGCACCCAATTCTGTTGTCCCACTCGTAAGTGCCTCTCTCACTTTCATTGGTTGAATGTTATAACCGATATCTTTCAAATAATCAGTGCTTAACTCAAGTGTCCCTTCAACAGTTATAATCCTATACTTTCGCATAATCTCAACTAGCATTGCCCCCAAAATACTAGTTTTCCCGCTGGATCTAGTTCCTGCTATGATTATGGATCTTGCCCCATCGATTAAAAAACTCATCAATCCTGCACCAAGGGGAGAAATCATTTTATTTTCTATAAAAAGCGGCAATGTCCATGGCTCGTCTCTGTGTCTTCTTAACGCATACGCAAGACCATGCGGACTTAAAGGGAAGCCCATCACAGCAACCCTCGCTCTTGCACCAGGGATTACTAATTCAGTATCTAAAACCGGATTAGCCTCATCTAAGGGTCTTCCTGATAACAATCTGAATTTAGAAGCCCATCCGTCTGCATCCTCTCTGCTCGGAATAATGTTAGTAACACACTCGCCATAATCTTGATGCACTATAAAAACAGGCGTCTCTCCGATAGGACCATTCACAACAATATCTTGTATTTTTGGATCCTGCAATAAAACTTCAATCAAACCAAAACCAACAGTATACCTGACTAATATTTTTGCCAATTCCTCGGCAGCTTCATAATTCAAGTCTACATTCTTTGTATTTGCAAGTTCCTGAATCAGGTCTATTCCTATGTTAGTAAAAGTTCTTCTCATCTTATCAGGCTCTAAAAATTCTTCTTCCTTCGGTTTATGTTCAGCCAAAACAGTTCTGGCCAGATCCAGCAGCATGTATTCATCTTCAGTAATCTTAAATTCAGGCGGCGTAACATGATACAAATACCTAACATCATTAGGCACCTTGTAAACAACAACGTCTATGTCTTTCAGTGAATACGCGTCTATCTGTCTTCCTTCACTTGGCGGCCTGGCAGCAAGTTTGGTATACATAAAATCTGGGGTAATAACTGCCCTGAATATTTCTCTGTAAAGATCTCTAGATCCAAGTTTATAACCTTCTATAAGTTCTCTAACTTGATTAACTAATTTAGTTTTATCAAGCAATACGTAAATATAATTCAGCAAATCAATGTATTTTCTTCTTGATTCAGCCTCTTGCACAGTTAAGTCCTTGTCTAATCTTATTTTTTCCTCTCTCATTAATCTCTTGCATTCAACATAACACCCAAGCGGATCTGTCCTTAACAGACTCATAACAATATACTGTAACTGCGCATATCTCTTTGCCAATACATCTTCTTTGCCAGATCCAAGATTTGCCAAACTGAGAACTTTTTTCTGTTTTAACAGATGTTTGTAAATATTAGCAACTTCAACAAGTAACCTGGTTTGTTCCTCATCATAAGTATAATTCCTGACCTGGTGAAATATCAGGCCGCTTATACTGGGCATTTCAGATAATCTGTCTATAGCAATAGACATAACAATAGGATTGTCTTCTAGGCTTGGTAAATAAGGCCATCTTCCTGCATCTAATTTAAGAACTTCAGATCCGCCCTCGCTCAAAACCTCATAATTAGAAACTTCTTTTTCTTCCGCCATTGTACCTTATCTCCTCTATAATTAGGATTTTAAATACTTTACTCCTCATTTTAGAAAACTATATAAACGAAATTATATGTTTGCTTTTAGAGAGGTGTTTTATGCCGGAACAGGAATATGCTGATGTCCAGTTTATTATAAATGACCTGAGTTCAAGGTTGCGTTCTCTTGAAAATAAATACAATCTGATTACAGAGCGTTTATTAGTTATAAACAAGAATATGATTGATGAGTATAAAATCCTTACAAAGGAGATAAATTCAAATAACTCAGAGATTCGCGAATTAAAGACAGAAATAGAAAAGCTCAAGTCAACTATGCATGACTTACTATCTGAACTTGAATATTTCGCAAAAAAAGAAGATGTAAAGGTTTTAGAAAAGTATATTAACCTCTGGGACCCACTAAAATTTGCAACAGAAGAGGATGTAGAACGTATCTTAAAAAACAGGTTAAAAGAGGTAAAAAATGCCAAATGATGTTCCTGACAGAATGAAATCCATGCGTAATGCGGGTATTACTCCTGAAAATCAGGGATTTTCAAGCCAGGAAATGATGGAATCAATTTCTCAGTCTCAATTAGAACCAGTAACCGAAGCTGCAAACGAACCAGTAGAACAAACCACCCCAACATCTACTCAAGAATACCAATCTTATCCTACGTATGCAACGCCAGAAGGCGAAGCTCCGGTAGAATTACTTCAGCAGCAAACACAAAGACAGATGGAAGAAACGATACATCAAATAGCAGAAGCAATAATCAAAGAAAAATGGGATAGATTAATAGAAGACGTTGGAGATCTATCAGCCTGGAAAGACCACCTTAATATGGAACTTTCTTCCATAAAGCAGGAAATTTTAAGATTTGAATCTAGATTTGATGCAATGCAGCGCGCTACTGTATCCCGTGTAAAAGATTACGACAAAACAATGCGCGACGTCGGGGTTGAAATAAAAGCATTGGAAAAAGTTCTTCAGAAGATAATTACTCCTCTTTCTTCAAACATTAAAGAACTTCAAAAAGTAACCGTTGATTTAAAAAAGAAAAAATGATTACTTTTTCTCGTATAAATACCGGGCAAGATATGCCCCTATAACAAGCACAAATATTGCTCCTAAAAACCTGCTACTTGTCACAACCCGTTTAATCGCATTCCAATACCCAGGCTCATTAGTAGTAAGCAGGAAGTTCGGCCACTGCTGGTTCATGGCAATCAAAAACAGGATTAATATTGTAGCAACCAAAACAAAAATAAAAACAGCGTCCTTGGTTACCTTTTCAGTCAGTGTTTCCTCTTTAACGCCCAAGAATATAAAACTGACCCAGATAGCCAAGAGTAAAATAAACAAAACAGCAATCCACGGGGTAAATGCTTCAACAATTCTTCTGATCTCTGGGACAAACAAAAACAAGAAGGATATTGCAAGTGCAATAAGAGCATGTCCTCCTTTATTACTTCCCAAGAACTTTGTCTTCTCCAAAACAGCAAATACCACAACATAAATAAGGATTAAGCTGAATATAAAAGAAAAATTACTCAGCAAGCCAATGCCAGTGTCTAAAGGTGTGGCCATATTTAATCAAGGTCCGCCTGCACCTGCTCCACCTGCTGCTGGCGGTGGAGACGATGTTCCTCTGACAGCAAAACCTATTACAACTATAAATATTAATATTGGTATAAGCGAACTTTTAATTCCAGGAGGCAGATTCCCCCACCATCCCAATAACTCCCAGCTATGCCCTTCTAAATCCCTAAATAAGCTCCAGAATACTATTAAGATTGGAATTCCAATGCCAAACCATCTCCACCCACCTGTAGTCCATCCTCCAGTAAATCCAAATATTCCAAACAGCATCAACATCGCAAGAATAATAACCATGGCAAAGGCAGTATTGCTTAAAAAATTCCTTGTTACGTAAATCAAAAATGGATTTCTCAAGAACAGCAGCCCCATGATAGCAGCAACCACAACATTAATATTTTTAGAATTGGTTCCAAAAAGACTCATTTTTTGTAAGATTGCATAGGTAAACACAAATATCAATAAAAATGGAAGTATGACATCATAAACCCCGGCATCTTCCCAGCTTTGCACAACAGAGTATAAATCATAGCCTCCTCCGCCAAAATATCCGCCATAATCTTGATACGCCGGCATAATCAACCTCCTTTCTTCTCCTCAGGTCTTCTTACGATAAAGTAAATCACAGCAGCCAAAATCAAAAGAAATATTATTCCGTTTGCCATTGGCCCAGAACCAACCACCAAATCAAACGTCGCCCCAAGGAATCCGAACGCATTCAAAAATATCATTATAATCGCTAAAAATATCGCCACCATGAAAATCTTGCCTGCAGTTGGAAATTTGCTCCAGACATCAAGATCTTCCTGTTTTCCAAGAATGCCGAATAGCAGCAGGAAACTTATTAGTATTATCAAAACCAGCACAACCTGCGGCAGGGCTTGTTGAATTGCAGCCACTACATTAGCGGCAGCAACAGCCATCAAAGCAACCGCAAAAGAAACAAGGGCATTAACATTCCTCCTTGGTAGCTGTTCAGATCCAACTTTCTCGGTCCCAAAAATCCTGGTTTTTTCAAGCACCCCAAAAATCAGCGTAAAAACAAGCAGAAATGGAAAAAACTCAAGAGCATTGCCTAGCGTTGTAGCCATTTAAGCACCTCTTTGGACATATAAGGATTAAACTTTATTTAGTTTATAAAACTTCCTATAGAATCTTGCATATCAAGACTAAAAAATCACAAATAACGCGAAGTTATAAATCAGGTTAGAGATCAATGAATATCTTAGTAGACTATATCCCACTTTGTCTAACCCCGAGGTATCCTAAAAAGCATCGTGATAAGCACAACTGCTAACGAACCCGCCGGAAGGTATGCCGGGACAATAGTCTGTAGCATGAAATATAAAACTAAGCTTACCTCTCCTCCTTATATTAAAAAGTGGGTTAATCTCTTCCAATCTAGGCATCTCAGATAGATTAACATCATGAGGAATTATGTGAAGTAATTTTCTCGGATTTGAAAAAAAGGAAGCAAATCTTTCCAGCCCGGCGGATTTCAATAGTCCATCAGATGACTCTTTGAGAACTTCATCAAAACAAAGATTCTTCTCATGACCTATCCCTCGTGTAAATAACTCTGTAACAATAAATCCAAGATTGTAAGGAGATACATAATCTAGAAATTCTTCTGGTTTGATTACATCCAGTCTCGACTGCAGTTTTTTAATTCTGGATCGAATTTTAGAATAAGTATACGGAGTTAGGACACCAAAAGCCCAATCCAGATGTAACCGCGCATCTATATAATTAGCTTTAACTCCACCAATCAAAAAAGTGTATTCGTAATTTTTTTCATGGGAATTCCCAGAACTAGCTTTAATCTCAATACCAATCTTCTTATGGATACTATACTTAACTCTATCAAAGCACCTTGATATGGATTCTCTTTCTATTATTAATTCTCGTGATGGCTGTATCGATATAAAATCGCCAGACTTGTGGTGTAGTGTAAATTCATCAAAGGGGTTTAAATCTCTGTGAGAAGCATCATTTAAAAGCAATAAAAGATCTCTATATCCCCAATACGCCCTGCGAACAGCCAGTTCCCACACGATCAGCTACCCCCAAAATTCGATTCTTTTGAATAATCTCCGCCTCAAAGTAATAAGCAGAACGGCTAACAATCTTTCCTGCAGGAATGTTTGGACACCCTGCAGTAGCCCGAAAGATAACGACCCTATTTTTATTCCTTATGTACGGTCTATTTCGATTATATATCTTTATATTAAAAAGGGGTTTAATCTCTTCCAATCTAGGCATCTCAGATAGATTAACATCAGGAGGAATTTTGTTTGGATAAGCTATGTGAAGTAATTTTCTCGGATTTGAAAAAAAGGAAGCAAATCTTTCCAGCCCGGCGGATTTCAATAGTCCATCAGATGACTCTTTGAGAACT
>JACOZS010000039.1 GCA_016181215.1 Candidatus Woesearchaeota archaeon | reverse complement strand
GGTTCTGGAATAAATCTATAATCATCAGCCTGTTCTTTAAATCTCATATGTTTTGTTATTCCCTCTGCTTCATCAAACATCCTGGTTTCTTCCTTTTTCAACGCACTCTTGTTTTTTAGTGCTTTTTCTTGTCTTGCAAATTCATATTCTATAGCCTTGCATACATTTCTGAAGGAGTTCACATTTTTTACCTCAACTCTTGAATGCCCTTCAACACTCACATTAACATCCGCCTTTATGGCGATTCCCTTGAGAACAGCTTTGATGTAATTCAAAGTGGTCATCAAGTTCCTTAGCCAATTCCTTGCCTCATCAGGAGTTTTTAAATCAGGCGCAGTTACTATCTCTATTAACGGCATCCCGCTTCTATTATAATCAACTTCTCCAGTTTGCGGATCCCATCTTGCAGGATCTTCTTCAAGGTGTACTTCCCAAATTCCAACATTCAAGAATTTGCCGTTTGATCCGACATTTGTTGAATAACTTCCAGAAATAGTTCTCTGGTACCCAGAAGGTAAATCAGGCCAGTCATAATGTTTTCTCTGAAAAAAGAATTTTTTGTTTATCTTGCAGTTGAGTAATAATCCTATAGCAATAACTTTATCAAGCGCATCCTTGTTTGGTGCCATGGGTTTAGATCCAGGCTGGGAAGTGCATATTGGGCAGATATTAGTATTTGATTCTGCTTCTTGGTAATTTATCGGGCATTCACAGAACAATTTAGTCCTATTTTTTCCCAAATTCAGATATGCATGTATCTCCAATCCTATCTTAGCCACTCTCAACCGCCCCCATTAACTTGAACATCTTGCTTTCATTAAAAGAATTGCACATAATCTGCAAACCGACCGGAACTCCTTTTATGTTTCCGGCTTGCACTACGCCAGCACATATGCCCCCAAGGTTCGCAGGGATTGTAAAAGCATCATAAGCATATTCTGCTTCAACCGGTATTTTTGCTCCTATCTTATGTGGCAAGCTCGGAACAGCAGGACTTATTATGCAGTCAACCTTTTTAAACGCGTTCTGCAGCTCCTGTTTTATTATTTCCTTGGCCTTCAGTGCCTTTCTGTAATACATTCCTTTAAATTCAGACTGTGTGATTATCTTGCCACCAAGGATTCTTCTCAATCCCTCTTCTCCGCACACATCTTCAATTTTAAAACCATATTTCCTGCCGTCAAATTTCCTGGTCCCAGAATAAAATTCAGTGTATACTAAAGGATAATAGGTCTGTACTGCTAATTTGATATGTTTTAAATCAACTTTAACTAACTTCAATTTATAATTCTTGACCAATTTGCCTGTAGCTTGTTCAACTAATTCATAAATTTCTTTTTCCTCGCACAGATCTTTGAAATCCTTGCATACACCAACAGTTATCTCCTCATTAAGTTTCAAATTTTTTTCATATTCCGGTATTTTGGAATTAAACATAGTAGCATCGCGTTTGCTTTTGCCTGCAATTACGCTTAATAGCAAAGCAGAACCATAAACTTCTCTGCTTAATGGCCCGATCTGGTCAAGACTCATGCTTAAATCTATTAATCCATATCTTGAAACCAGACCATAACTAGGTTTAACCCCTACAACCCCGCAATGAGAAGCCGGATTTCTTATGCTTCCTCCAGTGTCGCTTCCTAAACTTAAATCACAAAATTCAGCCTTAACAGCCGCAGCACTTCCGCTTGAACTTCCGCCAGTAATCAAGTTTGTATTCGCAGGATTTTTAGTAGGCCCAAAAGCACTGTGCTCTCCTGACGAGCCGCAGCAGAACTCATCACAGTTAGTCATTCCAATTATTAAACCGCCTTCTTCTTTTATCTTTGAAACAACATCAGCATCATATGTTGCTCTATAATTTTCTAGAGTTTTAGAAGCGCAATTTGCAATCAAACCCCTGACATTTATTGCTGATTTAACCCCTATAACCAGCCCGTATAACCTGCCCCTGTTTTTGGATTTCTCAAGCAGTTTTGCTTCTTCAATTACGTTTTCATTTACGTGCAGGAAGGAATTAATCTTTTTGTCCTCTCTCTTTATTTTTTCTAAATAAGATCTTGCATTATCAACCGGACTTAACTTTCCAGCTCTTAAAAACCCAAGCTTGGATTTCAAATCCATTTTCCTTTCTCCATAATAATTTTTTCTTTATTCTTTCTTGGTGCATTTTCAAGGAACCTTTTCCTGAAATCCTCGTCGCAGTTTGCCCTGCCTTCAGCTCGGGTAAACTCGTCTCTTTTTATAGAAAAATCCATATCTTCATCAACCTCTTTTAAGGCCTTCAGAAAATCATCCATAATCCTCTTTGCCTGCTTCTCAATCTCTTTTAAATCCATAAAGTAGAATAAGAATGAACTGATTTAAAAGGATTTCTACCGGAAACTTTCCGAATTTTTATACAAAATACATATAAAGGGTTAATTTTCTGCTTGCAATATGAGTTATATTTTCGAAGTTAGGGATAAAACCAAAAGAAAAATTTATTTGACCGAGAAGGGATGGAAACACATCATTAAACACAGCGAAATGCAGAATAAACTAGAGGACATTAAAAACACTTTAATAAATCCAATCAAAATAACTATGCCGTTCCAGAATAAAGCACAATATTATAGACATATTAAATCTATAGAATCAAAAGCGAAGTACCTTCGCGTCATAGTTAAATATTTAAATGGAGAAGGTTTTGTAATTACAGGGTACTTTGTTGAGCACATAACATGAAAGGAAAGATGTTTATCTATTACGATGAGGACGGAGACTTTTTAGAGATCGGCATAGAAGGGCATGGAGACGGGTACTTTAGAGACATCGGAAAAGGAATTTCTGAGAGAATAGACGAAAAAACTGGCATGGTTGTTGGCATAGCGATATTAAATTTTAGGGAAAGATCTAAAAGCCCGGAGGATATTGAGATACAATTACCACTAAAAATTGAACTTTCTCACTAATAGTTCTTAAAAGGATTTATCCTTCTTCCTAACAACCTCAAGTTTTACATGCGCTTCTTTCAGCTGTTTCTCAGAAGCTTCAGACGGCGAATCTAGCATCAAATCTTTAGCTTCCTTGTTCTTTGGAAAGGCAGTTATCTCTCTTATGTTGTCCAAACCAGCAGCCAAAGCAGCAATCCTGTCAATTCCTAAAGCAATCCCTCCATGGGGCGGTGCACCAAATTTAAACGCATTAATCAAAAATCCGAATTTAGTTTCTATCTCTTTCTCACTCAAACCAATAACATTAAACAATTTTTTCTGAATATCTTGTCTGTTAATCCTTATTGAACCAGAACCTAATTCTGTTCCGTTTAAAACAAGATCATAAGCCCTGCTTAAAGCCTTCTTAGGATATTTATCAAACTTGTCATCTTTTGGACTTGTAAACGGATGATGTGCGGAATTCCATTTCTTCTCAGCTTCATCATATTCAAACAAAGGAAAATCAGTTACCCATAGAAAACACCATTCATCTTTTTTCTTTCTCAAATCAGGTTTGTCAGTTTTATATTTCTTCATAGCATCTTCATAACTCATTCTAGGAAAAGGAGTTTTCAAATCTACATTTAATACAGATTTCCACATGTTTTTCACAACACCCTCTATAACTTTGAATACATCTTCCTCATCTACAAAACTCATCTCTAAATCCAGTTGTGTAAACTCAGGCTGTCTGTCTGCCCTCAGATCCTCATCCCTGAAACATCTTGCTATCTGATAATACTTGTCCAATCCAGCGACCATGCATATTTGTTTCAATGTTTGAGGTGATTGCGGCAGTGCATAAAATTTGCCAGAATGTACTCTGCTTGGAACCAAGTAATCCCTTGCTCCTTCTGGAGTGCTCTTGCTTAAGATTGGAGTTTCTATCTCTATAAAATCTTCTTTATCCAAATAATCCCTCATGGATTTTATTAAATCATGTCTTAACCGAAGCCTTTTTTGCATAACCGGTCTTCTTAAATCTAGAAACCTGTATTTCATCCTTATTTCTTCGTCGGTTTTAGTATCATCAATCATATCAATTGGAGGAACTTCTGAGGCATTAAGAACTTCTAATCCTTCACCAACAAGCTCTATTTTTCCCGTGCTAAGCTTAGGATTTTCCATGCCTTTTGGTCTTTGTTTTACTTCACCTTTGATTTTAACAACATATTCTCTTCCTAATCTTTGGGCTTCTTCAAACAATTTTTTATCTTTGGAGTTAAAAACAACCTGCGTTATCCCATATCTGTCCCTCAAATCTAGAAATACAAGATCCCCATGTCCTCTTATTTTAGCTATCCATCCGCAGAGTTCAACCTTTTTACCAGTTAACTTTTCATTCAGTTCTCCGCAGGTATGAGTTCTAAGCATTTGACTAACTTCCAAAAATAGATATTTAAATCTTATTATTTAAAGTCCAAGTTAATTCTAAGTTTGTATTTTGGATAGTAAATAAAGGATTATAACTATCGCTAATATTATCTTCCAATTCTTGGCTATCCAATCTCCAATACTTCCTTTTTTATTCATTTCATTTCACCTCTTACACCTGATGCAAATAATGCCACAGCAATAACAAACAAAGATTCAAATAAGATTATATACCAAAACCCAGTATTGGACGTTTTTAAATTATAATAGAATCCTACCATTAGACCGATTACAGTTACAAATGCTATGACTGCTTCGGATAATGCACCAATTTCATCAGATTCCATAATAAGGATAGTCTCTAAATAATATAAAAAGGTATCTATTTAAAATTTTATCTATAGGTATACAATGTCTTATGATAAAAACTTTTATAAATCCCAGTTCTTTCTATATTACTATGATGTCAATGTATTCTCCAGAAATCACAGAACCCATGAAAAAAGAACTAACTTCTCTAGGAGTTATTGATCTTAAAACCCCAGAAGATGTCGATAAGATACTGAAGCTAAGAGGATCAACTCTAATCATTATTAATTCTGTTTGTGGATGTGCAGCAGGAAATGCCCGCCCAGCAGTAAAACTAGCTTTGTTGCATCATAAACTGCCTTCAAAAGTAGGAACCGTATTTGCCGGCGTTGACAAAGAAGCGACATCAAGAGTCAGAGAATACATTAAGAATTATCAGCCCTCTTCTCCATCAATAGTATTGTTCAAGGATAATAATCCAGTATTCATGCTTCAACGTTCGGATATAGAAGGGCGTAAGCCCGAAGATATAGCCATGGATTTAACAAATGCTTTTGATAGGTTCGCTTAAAATGAAGAAGCACATTTTAATACTAATGTTAGTAGTGTTTTTATTGGCTTGTACTTCAGAAAAATCCCAACAAGGGAACGAAACAAATACTGTATTAAATACAAGCGAAACAGTAGAAAAGCCAATAGTACAGGTTAGTCAAGCAGAAATCAAAGAAAATACAAAAGATAAAATGACCAATACAAAAGTTTTATTAGAAACCGCGAGGGGAGACATCAAGATAGAATTATTTGATGATACCATGCCGATTACAGCAGGAAATTTCAAGAAATTAGTTTCAGAGGGATTCTATAACGGAGTTATTTTTCATCGCGTTATTCCTAGTTTTATGATACAAGGTGGTGATCCAACCGGAACAGGGGCTGGAGGACCAGGATACAAGATTAAAGACGAATTTACTTCTAATAATAAAAATAATAGAGGCACAATCTCAATGGCCAATGCAGGCCCGAACACAGGAGGCAGTCAGTTTTTCATTAATATAGTAAACAATAATTTCTTGGATGATAAACATCCTGTCTTCGGTAAGGTAATAGAAGGAATGGAAATAGTAGATGCTATCTCTAAAGTGGAAAGAGATAAAAGAGATAAACCGCTAACC